>DASQXC010000100.1:0-9898 GCA_035639935.1 Terriglobales bacterium | reverse complement strand
CCCACGTAAGTCAGCCCTATTGCCAGAATGCATCCTTCGACCAGGTAGTAATCGCGATTGGAGATCGCCTGGATGGTGAGCCGCCCAATGCCTGGCCAGGAAAAGATCGTTTCGGTGACGATGGCCCCGGCCAGC
The DNA here is from genome assembly GCA_035639935.1 of Terriglobales bacterium. Lineage (GTDB taxonomy): Bacteria > Acidobacteriota > Terriglobia > Terriglobales > Acidobacteriaceae > JAHFUA01. The sequence continues at coordinate 9,763 of DASQXC010000100.1, read as the reverse complement.
AGTGCGCCGAACTGCAAACCGACCACGGTCAGCACGGGAATCATGGCATTACGCAGCGCGTGACGATAGACGACGGTGCTCTCCGGCAACCCCTTGGCACGAGCCGTACGGATGTAATCCTGTCCCAACTCTTCCAGCATCGAAGTGCGTACCATGCGGGTAAGAATGGCGGCCAGCGCACCGCCTAGCGTGATCGCCGGCAACACCAGGTTGGCCAGCGTACCGCTTCCCGAGACCGGCAGCGCGCCCAGCTTGATGGCGAAGAACAGGATCAGAATGGGACCCAGCGCAAAGTTGGGAAACGACAGTCCCAGCAGGCTGACGAAGCTGATCACGCGGTCGTCCCAGCGATTGCGCCGGCGCGCCGAATGCACGCCCGCGGGGATAGAGAGTGCGAGCGCCACTGCGAGCCCGGCGAATGTCAATTGCAACGTGAACGGATACCGCTCGGCGATGACTGCCGCCACCTTGCGGTTATAGCGCAATGACAGACCCAGATCGCCACGCAGCACGCCCCGCCAATAGTGGACGTATTGCTGTCCGATTGGCACATCAAGCCCATAGGCATGCCGCGCCGCCTGCAAATCGGCGCTGGTTGCGCCTTCCCCCAACATCTGTTGAATGGGGTCACCAGGCACGAGGTGGATGAGGAGAAAGACGATCGAGACGACCAGCCAGATCACTGGCAGCATATGCAAGAGGCGCATGGCCACATAGCGAAGCATCAGTCGCCTGCTTACACTTGCTTAGCATCAGCCGGTTCTACTTTAACGCTGGCGATGCGGTGGCCGTCCATCTGCAGCACGGTAAAGCGGTGTCCTTGATATTCAAATGACTCGCCGCCCTTGGGGATCCGCTGCAGACGCGCCAGGACGAAGCCGCCGAGAGTCTCGAAGCCTTGGTCGCGGGGCAGTTTCAACTCGTGCGCGCTCGCGAGCTCGCGTATGTTCTCCGAGCCATCCAGCAGGGTCGCGCTCGACCCGACGGCCGCCAACGGCGGCTCCTTGGCGGCGTCGTATTCGTCTTCGATTTCGCCGACGATCTGCCGCAACACGTCCTCCACGGTCACCACCCCGACGGTGGAGCCGAACTCGTCCACTACCACCGCCAAATGGCGCTTGCGCTGCTTGAACTCGACCAGCAGGTCAGCCAGAGGCTTGGTCTCAGGTACCACCAGCACGTCCCGCAGGATGTGCCGCAGCTTGGTGCTGCCCGGGCTCAAGGGCGGGAGCGCTCCGTGCTTCATGCGCAAGTACATGAGCCGCATCAGGTCGCGCAAGTAGAGCATGCCGACAATGTGCTCCGGTCCAAGCTGCGGGTCGTAAACAGGAATGCGGGAGTGTTTGGACTCGACCACCTTGCTGAGAGCTTCATCCACAGGCATGTTGGCGGGAAGGGAGAAGATGTCGGGGCGCGGCACCATGACTTCGCGCGCCGTCATGGTACCCAGCTCCAGCGCACGATGGAGCATGTCTTCCTGCACTTCGGGCAGGATTCCCACTTGGCGCGCCGAAGTGATGATCAGCTTCAGCTCCTCCGCGGAGTGCACGGTGCCCGGCCGCACTTGGCGCACCCCGAACAGGCGCAACACAGCTTGGGCCGACCGGTTCATCAGGTAGAGGAAAGGCCGGCTGACGGTGATAAACACATCCAAGGGGCCGGCCGCAGCGATGGCCACGCGATCCATACGTCCCAGCGCCACCGACTTCGGCACTAATTCGCCCAAAGTGATGAGCAGGTATGTGATCCCGGCAAACGCCAGGCAAGAGCCAATGCTGTGCGCGTATAGACCCGCATGGGGAATGCTGCCCAATCCCGCCTGCATGAGGTTGGCTATAGTAGCTTCTCCCACCCAGCCCAATCCCAAGCTGGCCAGCGTGACCCCAAACTGTACCGCGGCCAGCACGTCCGGCAGATTATGGTGAAGCTTCAGGACAGCGCGCGAGCCGATGCGGCGGGCCGCGACCAACTCGCGGATGCGGGTGTCGCGAATGTTGACCAGCGCAAACTCAGCCGCAACGAAGAAAGCATTGGCCGCCACCAGCAGGATGACCACGAACACCCGCAGCACGACCAGTGAGACCATCGAGGGATGATTTTAACAGATTGAGTCGTTGAGCCATTTGAGTCATTGGGCCATTGACTCGCCGGCGATCGGTCTTAATGGCTCAATGAATCAAATGGGTTGATGACTCAATTCTTGGCTTGCTTACTTTCTCGTCTAGGCGCAGTCTAAGGAACCGGTATCATGCTCTAGGCGGCACCAAACCTTCTGGGAACTAACCTTCGCACGACCTCGTACCACCCTGCAGGCACATGGCCACGCAGCTTTATTGATCGAGGAGGCGCCAGGTGGCTAATGGTAATGGCAAGAACCGCCGCAAGAGGAACCGCGTTTTTTACCTTGGTGGCTCGATTTTGCTGATCGTCATTGGCGTTGGCGTGCTCGTAGCCTTCACGCGTGGCGGCACTAAAATTGACCCCGCGAAGCTGGGGAAGGTAGAACGCGGCGATCTCGCCAAGAGCGTCGTTGCGACCGGCAAGATCGAGCCCATCACCAAAGTGGAGCTGAAATCCAAGGCTAGCGGTATTGTGGAGAAGTGGGTTGCCGACGCTGGCGACAAGGTTCAAGAAGGACAGGTGCTAGTGCAATTGGACCGCCAGCAGATCCAGGCAGCCGTGCGTGAGGCCCGCGCTGCCTTGGCTGCGGCCGAGGCCAATGAGCGTGCCGCGCTGGCCGACGTAAACCGTGCCAAGGCTGACGCCGAAGGTCCCGACGTGCCCCTGCTTTATCGCGCCTACCAGCGTGCTCAAAAGATGGCCAAAGAGGGCGTGGTATCGGAAGCGGCGCTCGATGACGCACAGAAGGCGTATGAACTGGCGGTCAACAAGCGTGATGTCGCACGCGCGCAATTGAGCATTAACGAAGCCAAGCTGCTCCAGGCCAAGGCCCAGGTGCAACAGGCCCGTGCGACGCTCGACCGCGCCGAGGAAGACCTGCGGTACGCCACCATCACTTCGCCCATCACCGGAGTAGTGCTCTCGCGCGACGTGGAGGTTGGCGACGCTGTCAGCTCCATCCTGGTGCTCGGCTCCTCGGCCACGCTAGTCATGACGCTCGGCGATATTTCCCAGGTCTATGTCAAAGGCAAAGTGGACGAAGCCGACATCGGCAAGGTTTATCTGGGACAGCCGGCGCGGATCAAGGTCGAGTCCTTCAAGGACAAGACGTTCAATGGCAAGGTCACCAAGATCGCGCCCCTCGGGGTTGAGAAAGACAACGTGACCACATTCGAGGTTCGGGTCTCGATAGACAACGCTAGTGGAGAACTCAAGTCAATGATGACCGCCAATGCCGAGATCATCCTCGATGAGCACAAGAACGTGCTCATGATCCCCGAGGCCGCCATCATCTATGACAAGGACAAGAACGCCTCGGTCGAGGTACCCGATCCCCATGCCAAGGATGGCAAGCGCAAACTGGCAGTTAAGGTGGGAATCTCCAATGGTGCCAAGACGGAGTTACTGGAGGGATTGAAGGAAGGCCAGCAGGTCGTGCTGCAATAGAATGCAAAGAGCTGTTCTCCCGGAGGAGCTGTTAAAGCGGCACGATCTCAGTCGTGCCGTTAGGATCGCATGAATAGTGGGCTTTGGGCCCTGAGCGGAGCGACAGACCACTTATGTCACACAAATGTGGAGGTGGGCTATGAAATGCGGACCGAACCTGCTCCTGGTGATACCCGCAGCCCTGCTGGCGTTCAGCGTGGTGCCGCTGCACGCGTCCGATGTCGAGGGCTCATTCGACCGCACTCTCAAGGTTACCGGCACCGTGGACCTCGACGTCACCACCGGTTCAGGAAACATCATCGTTCGCCAAGGCGCGGCGGCAACAGTCCACGTCGTCGGACATATCAAGGCTCACCGCGGCTTGTTCGATTCAAAAGATGCGGAAAGCAAAGTGCGCGCCCTGGAAGCTAATCCTCCCATTGAGCAGAACGGTAATACAGTTCGCATCGGCCATAGCCATCCCGAGTTGCGCCACGACATCTCGATCAGCTACGACCTGGAAGTTCCGCCCGACACGCGGCTGCATGCCCAGGCCGGCTCCGGGGATGAGACCATCAGCGGGATCACAGGTCCGGTCAGGCTCAACACTGGTTCGGGCAACATTACCGTGAGCGGCGGGAAGGACGTGACCGCGAATACCGGGTCGGGTGAAATCCGGCTGGAGACGATCACCGGCGATGTTCGTGCCAACACTGGCAGCGGCAACGTGCGCCTTGAGAAGAGTTCGCTCACCGACGTGAAGCTCAGCACCGGTTCCGGCAACGTGATCGCCAGTGGCCTGAGCGGACCGCTTAGGGTTCTGACCGGCAGCGGCGATATCCGCGTGGAAGGTACCCAGACCGGCGAGTGGAAGCTGGAGGCTGGATCCGGCACCATCGACGTGCGCCTGCCCGCCGATGCGGCTTTCGATTTCTATGGGCACACCGGCTCGGGACGTATCGATTCGCAACATCCGATCACCATGACCGGCAGCCTGAATCGCCACGAACTGCGCGGCAAGGTCCGCGGCGGCGGACCCTTGCTTCAGGCCCGCACCGGTTCCGGGAACATCAATATCCAATAAGAGCGAAGGGCCTTAGATCTCCTCCGCACCTCGGATCTGCGTTTATCCGCCCCTCGACTTCGCTCGGGGCAGGCTGTCCGCGGCGAAAACGTCACCCCGCTGCCGCCAGCCGCTTAAGCGACTCCGCATATGGCGGCCGCACGATGCCTCTCTCGGTAAGAATCGCGGTAATGTAACGGGCGGGCGTGACGTCGAAGGCGGGATTCTCGATCTTCACCTCTTCAGGAACAATGCAGGAACCTCCAAGGTGTGTCACCTCGCGCTGCGGACGCCGCTCGATGGGAATGTGCTCGCCGTCGGAACATTCCATATCTATGCTAGACCAAGGCGCGGCGACGTAGAAGGGTATATTATGCTCCCTCGCCAGCACGGCTAAAACGTAGGTGCCGATCTTGTTGGCGACGTCGCCGTTGGCCGCCACGCGGTCTGCGCCCACAACAACCGCCTGAATCTTGCCCTGCTGCATGATCGCGCCCGCCATATTATCCGAGATGACGGTAGTGGGAATGCCATCTTTCATCAGCTCCCATGCGGTGAGCCGCGAACCTTGCAGCAATGGCCGCGTCTCATCGGCGTAGACGGTCAGCTTTTTCCCCGACTCGATCGCCGCCCGGATGGCTCCCAACGCCGTGCCGTAACCGCCAGCCGTGGCCAGCGCGCCTGCATTGCAGTGCGTCAGGACCCCGCCGGAAGAAGGCAGCAGCGTGGCGCCGTGCTTCGAAATGGCTTCATTCACCGCCAAATCCTCTATTAATATGCGCTGCGCCTCGGCAATCAGTTCTTGCCGGATTCTCTCGACAGGCAGTTCCGAGCACTGCTCGAACCTTTGGCGCATGCGGCGGATGGCCCAAAAGAGGTTCACCGCTGTGGGCCGTGTTTCCGCCATTTCCTCGCAAATATGTTCGAATGCGCGGCGCAGTTCTGCCGCATGAGAGGCATCGGCGTCGCGCGTGCCCAATGCGATCCCCATGGCGGCCGCAATGCCGATCGCGGGCGCGCCGCGCACCACCATCCTTTTGATAGCGTCCGCCACCTCTTCCCAAGTTCTGCAGCCGAGGTAGGTTTCTTGCGAGGGAAGCTTGGTCTGGTCCAGCAAAAAAACGCCGGAGTCGGTCCATTGGATGGTCTTAATCATCTTGCAGTCGTGAACCGCGAGGCGCAACTCGCGAGGCAAACACTCAACGATGACGAATCAGCATCACAAATCACAAACTCAGAGGTTGGCCGCTTGCGTCTTCAGTTGCCGCTCGTGCTCGGCACGGACCTCACTGGCTTTGAAGATGGCGGCGAACGGCGCAGGGTGCGCCACCTGCTCAACCTTGGCGCGGCCGCCGGCGTCCTCCCGTTCCACCAGACACAGCACGCCTATCACCTTCATACCCGCATTAACCGCCGCTTCGATCGCGCCACTGGTCGAAGCGCCGGTGGTGCAGACGTCGTCCACAATCACCACTGGTGCTCCTGGCTCGCAGAAGCCTTCGATGCGCTGAGCGGTGCCGTGAGCTTTGTCTTCTTTACGCACGAGAAAGCCATTGATACGCCGCGCCGGCAGATCCGGCTGTACCGGGCTGGAGCGCATCTGCAGCTGTTGTGCGCTGAGCAAGGCAGCGGCCACCACGATGGGGTCCGCGCCCAGGGTCATTCCGCCGATGGCCTGAGGATTCCACCCGTACGCCCGGATGGCGTCCAGCACCACCCGTCCGGTGAGGCGCGCGCCTTCAGCATCAAGCGTGGTTTTACGGCAATCGATGTAGTAATCGCTGGTGCCGCCGGAGGACAGCTTGAACTGCCCCAGCCGGAAGGACTTCTCCGCGAGAAGCTCAAGCAGATGTTGCCGCGAGGTGATCATAGCTCGATGGAGTTATAGCACAGGCGCTTTGCGCACGTCGCAGCCACAGAGCACAGAGGCCTTGGATTCAGTCTTTCTCTGCGGCTCTGTGCCTCTGTGGCTTAAATGCCCTTTCCGACCGGAGCTAGACCAAAAGCCAAGAGCACTACTGCTGCAGCATGCGCTCCATGTGCCGGAAATGATCCGTGGCGAAATAAAGCAAAGCAAAAAGCATGAAGTTGTAGCCGACGTGCATGAGGAATCCAGGGGCAACATTGCGGGTAACCACACGTACTGTCGTGAACACCAGGCCTACCAGGAAAAGGACCAGCAGCGGGGCCCAGGCGCTGGCGAGCTGGGAAGCGTGCACGAGAGCGAAGCCAAAAGCGGTCAGCACTATGCCCATAGTCACCCCAAGGCGCCGGGCGAGCACGGGAAAAAGAAATCCCCGGAAGAAGAGTTCTTCCACCAGGGGGGCCATACTAATCCCAAATAGCGACATCATGTACGCAGCGTCACGCGTCTGGAAGTATTTGTCGATTGGCAACGTCTTCGGAATTGGCAGCAGAGCGGAAACAAGCTGCACGACCACCGCCAGCGCCATGCCGCCCAGCAGATAGGCCAGCCAGCGATTCTCGCGAGGCCAGTGCCAGTGCACCGCCTCGGCGAAGTGACGACGGTAACGGCGCACTACCCGTTCGTGCATGAACAGCAGCACGGTGACGTAGGCGAGAAATTGCGCCAGCAGCACTACCCGCAGCAGTACCGGTGATCCCGTCGATACATTATGGCCAGTGATCATGAGTACCACGCTGATCGTGGTTCCGAAGGTGAAAATCCCCAGAATGGCGACCACCAGGATCATCAGCACATCCCATCCGCTCCAGACGGGATCGCGGGCGGGTGGAGCCGGCGGCATCTCCAGCGACGGCTGAGGCTCAGCCAACGGGTTTTCCGGCAGCGACACGGTAGTTTTGCCACAGAGGCATAGAGACACGGAAATAATGAGACCTGTGTTCCTCCGTGACTCTGTGGCCAACTACAAAAATGTACACGAAAACTACGCGCGGATGCCCTTAGACTACGGTTGCGGGCTCCCGGCGGTGGGCGTTATTGGCGAAGTATGCAGCCAGTGCTTGCCCGGTGTAGGACTTCCTGCACCTCATCACCTGCTCGGGCGTACCTTGGGCGACGATGCGCCCGCCGTCCTCCCCTCCTTCGGGACCCAGATCGATGATCCAATCGGCGTTGCGGATGACGTCGAGATTGTGCTCGATGATGATCACCGTGTTGCCCAAGTCGGTGAGCCGATGGAGCACATCCAGCAGCTTCTTGACGTCATCGAAGTGGAGGCCGGTGGTGGGCTCGTCCAGCAGGTAGAGCGTGCGTCCGGTCTGCCGCTTGGAAAGCTCGCGCGCCAGCTTGATCCGCTGCGCTTCTCCGCCGGAGAGTGTGGTCGCTGACTGGCCGAGCTGAATGTAGCCCAATCCGACGTCCACCAGCGTCTGCAGCTTCTGCCGTACCTGCGGGATATTCTCCAGAACGGGCAGGACATCGGCTACGGGGGTCTCCAGCAGGTCGGCAATGGAGTAGCCCTTGAATTTGACAGTCAGCGTCTCGTGGTTGTAGCGCTTGCCGCCACAAAGGTCGCAGATCACGTACACATCCGGCAGAAAATTCATCTCAATGCGCTTCTGGCCTTCGCCCTGGCAGGCTTCGCACCGGCCTCCGGAAACGTTGAAGGAGAAGCGCCCCGGCTTGTACCCACGCTCGCGCGACTCCGGCAGCATGGCGTAGAGCTCGCGGATTTGCGTGAACACGCCGGTATAGGTGGCGGGGTTGGACCGCGGCGTGCGCCCGATGGGCAATTGATCGATGCGGATCACTTTGTCAATGTGCTCGGCGCCAGCGATGGACTTGTGTTCGCCGGGCTCTTCGCGCGAACGGTAGAGCTGGCGCGCCAGCGCGCGGTAGAGGATGTCATTCACCAGCGTGGATTTTCCCGAGCCCGAGACGCCGGTGACCACGGTCATCACGCCCAGCGGAAAATCGGCATCAATGTTCTTCAGGTTGTTCTCGTGCGCACCCAGTACCGCCAGAGCTTGGCCGTTGGGCTTGCGCCGCTGGGCACGCATCGCGATGCGCATCTCCCCGGAGATGTATTTGCCGGTGAGCGATTCGGAAGAGTGCACGATTTCATCCGGGCTGCCGGCAGCGACAACCGCGCCACCGTGCCTCCCCGCGCCTGGGCCTAAGTCGATGACGTAGTCGGCGCGGCGGATGGTCTCTTCATCGTGTTCCACCACCAGCACGGTGTTGCCCAGATCGCGTAGAGCCGCGAGCGCGGCCAGCAGGCGGTTGTTATCTCGGTGATGCAGGCCGATCGAAGGCTCGTCGAGCACGTAGAGCACGCCGCGCAGGCGGGAACCGATCTGGGTAGCAAGGCGTATGCGTTGCCCTTCGCCGCCGGAGAGCGTGGCGGCGGAGCGGTCGAGCGATATATACCCCAAACCGACCGCATTCAGGAACTGCAGGCGTTCGATGATCTCTGCAAGGATGCGCCCGGCTATCTGCTGCTCGCGTTGGCCCAGGCGGATGGCATTCGCGGCTTCGATGGCACGCGACACCGGCAACGCCGTAAACTCGGCAATGGACCGGCCATTCACCCTTACCGCCAGGCTTTCCGGCCGCAGACGCTGGCCGTGGCACGCCGCGCACTCCGTCGGAGACATGTACTCCAGCAACCATTCGCGGTAACTTTCCGAGGAAGACTCTTCCAGATTCTGCTTGAGATAGGCAAGCACACCCTGCCATCCGGCGCGCTTCGGCTCATCTTTGTTGGGACCGTAAAGGACCAGGTTCTGTGTCTTGGCCGACAGCTTTTCGAAAGGCGTGCGGAGATCGAAATCGTAAGCTTCCGCCGCAATATCCAGCATGCGCCGCAGGTACGTCGAGCTGGAGCCCGGCCCCAGTCCGCCTTCGAGCAGCGGCTTGCACCAGTCCACGATCACTTTGGCAGGATCAAAGTCATAGCGGCTGCCGAGCCCATTGCACTCCGGGCAGGCGCCGTAGACGCTGTTGAAGGAGAAGGAACGCGGCTCGAGAGTGGGGACATTAATGCCGCACTCGGTGCAGGCCATCTTCTCGGAGTAGAGTTGCTCTTCGCCGTCCACGACCGCCACCTGTACCAAGCCGCCGGCGAGCTTCATTGCCGTGACAACGGAGCTCTCCAGTCGCCGCTCGATGCCGGGCTTGACCAGCAGCCGGTCCACCACGACTTCGATGGTGTGGTTCTTGCGCTTGTC
>DASQXC010000099.1:0-9866 GCA_035639935.1 Terriglobales bacterium | reverse complement strand
CAGCCCGATGGGAAGTAACAGCCACATGACCAAAAAACCCAGACGCCAAGTCTCGAAACATTTTCCGGATCTTCGCCACAGCCTGATCCCACCCAAGACGGCGAGAGCGCAAACGACGGAATAAGTTATAACGATAGCTTTTCCAGAAGAGCCGCCAACGCTGGCGCCCACAAGCGAGTAGAAGATCTCATAAATCGTGTGTGACGTCAGTTTGGGCATCCCAAGGAGGGGAGATTCTGGGCCGCGAGCTCTGGCGTAGATGAACAGCGCCACAGGAGTTGCAAGCACGCCGGTCGTGGCGGAGCTGGTCAGTACTCCCTTCCAAGGAATTTTCTCCCGTCGCAAAAATATCAATGATGCCCAATGCGATGCCAATACGAGTACGGCAAATATGTGAGAGTAAATTGCCAGGACACTCACACAGACGTAGCCCCACCAATTCATCCGGCTGGGCCGTTCAACATACGCCACGAAAAATGCGGAGGAAAGCGTCGTAAGCAACACTAATAAGCTATAGCCGCGGGCGTCTTGTGATACCCAGATGTGAAAGCCATTGACAGCCAATAGTGAGGCAGCGACAAGTCCCACCTGGCTTTGAAAAAGCCGTTTGCCCAGCGCATAGAGCGCTGGTATTCCAACTAGCCCCGACAAAACAGAGAGTAGTCTTACAAATGTTATGCTGTCGGACAGCGCGATCCACAAATGCAGGAGAACGTAATACAGGCTCATGTTGGAGTCTTGGTGCGCTATGACCCACATCAGAGAACGCCAAGGCAGCCGGGCATAACCTATGCTCCATATCTCGTCCAGCCATAAACTGGTGGCACCGAGATAGGGAAGTCTGAGCAGCAAGGATGCCAGAATGATACCCAGCAGCATAAGATAGCCGTTGATACGGATTTTCCCTTGCCGCACTCGCCGAATGAGCTCCACCTGAGGCCTTGGATGAGACATGATCATAGTTCCACAATCCCAGACAATCACAGCCAGCCCTGCTGGCGATACCAGGTGACCGTACGGGCGACTCCCGTTGTCAGGTCGTGCTGGGGAGTGTAGCCCAGTTGGTGCTGGGCTTTCTGGTGTGAAAACACCCGGTCTGCACTAAAGAAGTCCACTCCCGTTCGGCTAAGCGGCGGTTTGTGTCCAACCACACGTCCTAGTGCTTCCAGGCCGATGGCGCTGCCGATCGCGAACCAGCGCGGCAGGTTGAGCCGCGGTGGCCGAACGCCAATTGCGGCCGCAATGGTTTCGCCCAGTTCCCGAAAAGTGACCGCTTGCGGCCCAGTGATGTGATACACCTCGCCAATGCGCCCCTGCGTCAGGCACAAGAGCATGCCCGCGACCGCGTCCGCGATGAAAGTGGGCTGGGTAAGATGCCGGCCGCCGTCAATGTAAAAGAAATGTCCGCGACGGACCGCCTGAAAGAGCTTGAGCACGTGCCGATCACCGGGGCCATAGATGAATCCCGGCCGCGCGACCACGACCGCCATGCCGCGCCTGGCAAAATCAAGCGCTAGACGCTCGGCGGCGGCCTTGCTGCGCTCGTAAGGATTGGTCGGCGCGAAAGCGGCGTCTTCGGAGGCCGGTCCTGCTGGCGTTGTTCCCAAAACGCCCGGGCTGCTCAGATGCAATATTCGGGCTTTGCTGCCGGCGGACAACGCTGCGGAGAGAACGTTACGTGTACCATCTACATTAACGCACTCGTAAACTTGCTCGGGAACGCCGGCTTCACCCAAACGACCGGCCGCGTGGATGATGTAATCGGCGCCCGCCAGTACGGCCGGCAGGCTGCGAGGGTCGGTTATATCACCCGCGTGCCAATTGATAGGCAATTCGCGTAATCCGTCGCGGTGAAAGTTGGGGCGGGCGAGCGCATGAACCGTGGCGCCGCCCTGTAGCAATGCTCGAGCTAGTGCGCTGCCGAGAAAGCCGGTCGCCCCGGTAATGAACACCCGAGTGCCGTTTAGCACATCCCGCATCACAGGCCGCTAGCCTCCGCGCGAATGGTTCTGGTTACAACTGCCGGGAACCAAGTAGTAAGGAAACCTGCAAAGTTGCCAAGCAAACCGGCCGAAACCATGGTCAGGGTCATGCGCACGAGGCTATCGCGGCCAAAAACAAACATCCCTACTGCCTGAAAGAAGAGAACGCCAAAAAGCGCGTATACGAAGGCGGGCCGTTCCAGAGAGAGGGCGTAATTCAGCCAGATATAGATTCCCGCGTACAGCGTAGCTGCCAAACTCGCCAAGCCCAGAACAATGCCTGGATCAGCGTACGCGCTGGTGAATACGGCTCGTACCAGCCTTCCAGGGACCGCAAAGTATAGGGCTGTCATGCCCAACCCGGGTGCCAGCGCCGCTGCCAGCGCCAATAGCAAGATAGGCCGGGCGTCCCGCCCGGTAGCTTGGCGCTGGGTTACTTTGGGTAAGAGCACCATACCGATTGCCCAGGGCAGGAACAAACTTACTTTTGACAGCGTCACCACCGGCCCATAATCGCCGGCTGTCTCGGCAGTAAAAAAGCGCTTGACGAATAGCGGATCAAGATTCGACAGCACGCCAAAAGCCGTCAAACCAAGCAAGGTGCAAGCCGAGTAATGCCAGCTAACAGCACGATCCGCGGTTTCGCCGCGGCTTTTGAAATAGGGGCGAAGCCACCACACCGCCAGCAATAAGGCAAAGATGCATCCCAGAGGCTGGGCGATAATCGCGCCGGCCGCCTTGCCACCTGCCCAAATCAGGAGAGCGGCAAAGAGCAGGCGCAGCAGCGCCTGGATGATTTGGACCAGTCCTAAGCCGGTGAACGCCTGAATGCCCTGAAGCGCGCCGTAGAGGGTTTCACGCAGGAACAAAAACAGCACCATGAGGCTAGCTGCCCACAACGGCAACGAGTCGCGAAGATGGAGAGCATGCGCGATCAAGGGGCTGACCGCAGCCATCACCGCCATCGCTGCCAGGCCCCACTGCCACGCCCAGCGCCACGTGCGCTGTACGAAGCGCGCGACTCGATGCCCGCCAGCACCTTGCACCGCCAATTCCGCCGTGTAAACCGCGATGACCATGCGAATCGCAATGGACAGCAACAGCAGGACCTGCAAAATGGCTGTGACCGAAATGAAGACTCCGTACTCAGTCGGGGCGAGCCAGCGACCGGCGAGGACGTTCACTCCGTAATCCATGGCCCCCGCCAGGACCATTGCTGTCCCAATCACCGCGCTATGTCTCAACCCCGCGGAAGACAGCAGCGCGCGCAATCCGGATAGGAACCTGTTGCGAGCGACAAGCTCGGTTATCTGCGGGCTGCACATGTATGTTCTGTTCGCGATCTTCAGGACTGCACCGCCCGCTCAATAAACGGCACGAGCGTCTTTTCCCTGGAATACCGCGCGGGATCAATCCCCAGCATGGCGAAAGTTTCGGACGAGTCGTACTCGGTATCGAGATGGAACACGCCGAAAATGTCGCCCCAGGTGGCAATGTCAAATTTCGGATTACTGGAATGGAATGTGTGACGCAACAGTGAGCTCATTAGGGGTGCAGGGACAGGCACAGGTATGGCCCTCTGCCGCAGGCGCTCACGAATAACTGATTCCAGTTCACGGTTGCTGATCGTGTAAGGATCGGAGACCACCAGGCAGGTCAGGTGGGGTATCCGTTCGTGCTCCTCCGCTACCCGCCGAGCCACTTCCATGAGGATCTGCATGTTACAGAAGTGGTGGCGAGCGTCGCGCGGGTAGAGGCGCAGAAAAATCCCTTTCTTGGCTAGCTTGATCAGATTATCTGGCAAGCTGCTGTCGCCTACTCCAACGTAGAGGATAGTGGGGCGCAGAAAGATGACCTTAAACCCGCCCTCGGTTGCTGCTTTCTGCAGGTAGAGATCGGTCTCATATTTCGCGATCGCGTAAGTGTCACAAGGATAGCTGGCGGGGTCGGGGGTCGAATGGTTGTCCAGCTTTCCATTAGTGGATTTCCCGAGCACATGTGCGCTGGAGATGTGAATGAGGGTCGCTCCTCGCCTTATCCACGGCACCAGGGCCGAAGTGGCGCCCTGATGGCAGCGCTGATAATCTTCGTAGCGGAGACCGCGCCGCACTCGAAAACCGCCTGCGTTGACGATGATGTCCGCTTTCTGCAGGGCCGCGGCGGCCTGGTTCACGGTGATGTCCCCGTTCCGACACGGACCATATACAATTCTTTGCGCATGAAGGGCATCTGCCAAACCACCGCCCACAAATCCGTCTGCTCCTACTACCGCCACTACTGGTTTCTTCATAGTTTTCGCAATCTCCTGCGAACTAGCTTCTACTTCAAAGACTTTTGCACACGAGCGCGCAGCACAGTGCGGTCATAAAGTCCGGGGAAAACACGGTCCGCAAAATCGATGCTGCGCTCCCGCCACCCGATGACACGGGCCTTCCGCTTGCCTTCAAGCAATCCGATTACCGCCTCGGCGGTACGCTGGACGTCTGCACCTTCACCGACACCATTTGGCTTGAAGCCATACCAATTGGCCTGGTGGCGGAAAGGCGTCTTGAGCATGCCCGGAAACGCGGTGACGAACTCGATATTCTTGTGGCTGTATTCGAATTGCAGGCATTCCAGAAAACGAGCGCTCGCCGCTTTGCTGGCAGCGTAATATGCCTCGAAGGGAACGGCCCGGCGCGCCACGATGGAGAGAATCGCCACAAATTTCCCTGCTTGGTTTCTGTTGTCCCAAAACTCGGCAGCGGCCCTGGCCGCCGAAGCAAGGGCCCAGAAGTTCAGTTCGAAGGTCTGGCGCGCCTGCGCCATGGGGATCATCGTGGTTTTGCCGAAGGCGGCAGTGCCCGCAACAAAAATAACAGCCTCCAACCCACCGGTTTGGCTCTCGATTGCGGAATAAATTGAGCTCCAGTCAGCCGTCGTCGCGTCCACCGCATAGAAGTTCCGCACGCGCTCATCCGGCGGCTTAGTTCTCCCGATAACGACAACCTCCTCGCCGCGGTCAATAAGTTTCCTGGCCACGGCACTGCCGAGCCCGCCACTGCCTCCGACGATGGCGATGTGTTTCATTGTATGAACGCCTGCTGGATTACTGGTTTTAATGTCCTCTCGAGCGAGTACCGTGAGGGATCAATCTCGAGTACCTTGAAGGTGTCCGACGGATCGTAGGCGGTGTCGAGATTCAGTACCCCGAAAATCTCTCCCCAGGTGGCAAAGTCCAGCTTCGGGTTCTTCGAATGGAACGAATTTCGCAATAGCCCACTTACCAAGGGTACCGGCACGGGCATGGTCCGCGGCTTGCGCTGGAGATGACCGCGGATCATGCCTTCCAGCTCTTCATTCGTCACCGTATAAGGATCCGCCACGATGAAAGTACTGAATTGCGGAAAAGGCTTTTCGATCACACGGCGGGTCACCTCGATCAGCAGGTCCGTGTGGCAGAAATGATGACGGGCTTTTCGTGGGTACAGGCGCAACCCAATGCCCCGCTTCGCCAACTTGATGACGGTGTCCACCATGCCGGCGCCTTGGAGCGAATAGACGACTGCAGGCCGCAGAAATATAAGTCGGAATCCGCGATTCTTTGCTTCCTGCTTGAGGTACTCGTCGGCCTCCAGTTTTGCGGTGGCGTAAGCGGGCGAAGGAAACGTACTTGGATTGGGGGCGGCGTTGCTGCCGAGGCTCCGATCCTTCGATTTGCCGAGGACCGACGCGCTCGAAATGTGGACCAAAAGTGCTCCCTGCCGTATGAGCGGCACCAGGGCAGCAGTGGCGCCTTGGTGGGAGCGCTGGTAGTCAGCGTAAGCGCAACCCGGGCGGACTCTAAAACCAGCCGCATTAATGACCACATCGGCCCTCCGCAAAAGATCATCTGCGTGACTGATGTGAACGTCGCCATTCTGCAAGGGACCGTATACCACTCGCTTTGCTTGCAACGCCTCAGCGAGAAAACGGCCGACAAAACCATCCGCTCCTACAACCACGATCAATGGTTTACTTGACATTGTGATTCAGGGCCTCTTTATGTCACTTTATTTGCTGATAGCTCATGACCGGGCGGTAGACGCAACCGCAGTTCCTGCCTTGAGGGCAACCAGGCAGGGGAAGGCGGGGCGCCTCGGCAGGATCGTAAGCTTTGCCCGCTGGTAGTTCTCGCGCCGCCTTGCAGCAGTCGGGCGCCGGATGAATCTCAACTCCGACAATCGAGCCTTTGCCCCGCATGCCGAGCCGATACGCAGCCAGCGTCTTTTCCGAGTAATTCGGTTCCTTCTCAATTCGCTGTTGGAATTTGTTCAGCCAGTCAAATGCCATTAGCTAATCCTTCACCCTGCCGTGCTGTCGTGGACGCTGCTTCGCGGGACCTGATTCGCTCATCCCGCCCGTTCTTCCTCGCGCGCAATACTTTCGTGCCAACTCGCAGCAGCGTAGGAACGTCGTGCAGCATGTTGGTGTAGGAAGCATTGGCCAGAGGACAATGGCATTCCTTTGCCGCGATGCTCCGGCGTACTTCCTTGATTTTTTCGCCGAACCAGATTTCCTTGAAGTCGTAATTGTGCTCGCGCAGGTTGCCGAGGTTATCAGCCCGGACGCAACAAGGCCACACCGTGCCATCGGCGTAAATTTGCGCACTCACCCAACCGGCATAGCAGTCAATCACCTGATCTTGCTCCTGCAGGATCCGTTTGACTAGCTTGTAATACTCGATGCGAATAGCTTCCGTGATTCTCGCCATGCCCGTGAACCGCTTGCTTTCCACATAGGCAATGAGACGATCGATCGCCCGCCTATACTCGTCAGGGCTGGGCGTGATCGGCAGCCCGACCGTATCCAGTTCCACGCGCGGTTCCGCAATCTCGGTAATGAACTGATCCGCGCCGGCGCGGTCGGCATAGTCGATCAGCTCGTCCAAGTGGCCGACGCTGAAAACTGAAACCACGGAGTGGATGCCCACAATCAAATTCGGCAATTGGCGGCGCAAGGCCAATAACTGTCCCAAACGTTCTTCAAACTTCTCGAAGTTGCCCGGGATTCCGCGAATGTAGTCGTGCTTGGCGCCCACGCCATCGAGCGACAGATTGATGATCAACTGACTCCCAGGGCAGCCCTTGGCAATACGCTCTACTCTTTCGGGAATTATCGGGAGGATGGCATTGGTGGGGATATTGATCACTCCCGGCCGGCAGTGCTTGTACACCAGGTGCGCCAGTTCCACGACATGGGGAAACATCAGCGGTTCCCCTCCGCTGATAGTGAACCAATAAGGGGTGGGACCAAGCGAGGCCAAAACCTTGTCCCATTCCTCCAGTGTCAACTCGTTTTCACGCTTCATCCAGATATTGCAGGTAAGGCAGCGTGAGTTGCACTTAGGCGAAGGAGAGATGGTCAGGTTCAACGGCAACATCTGCGGCCAGCCTAGCTGCCTGTATAGCTTGAACAACGGTACTCTTAACAGAACGCCTGCCATTGATTTCATATTGGACTATCGAACCGTCGTATCAGGAATTTCCTGCACCTGCCAACCCTCGGCGATTTGCGGAATGGGGAGGACTTTGAATTCCTTTGTAGTCTTGGCCAGTTCCCAAACCATGTGGTCATGGCGCGAGTCATAGTCGCGTTTACCGAGGATCCGGCCGTACACTTCCAGTGCAGCGACTGCCCAGGTCCAGACAAATTGGCGGGGCCGCCAGTCCATAGTACGTAGCAGCAGCCCCAGGATTGTCAGCCCGCTCATGGTGCTCACGTTGTATCCGAGTGCATCGCGGAGCGCCAGATGGCCGGCGTAAATACGACGGCGCTGGCGCAGGAAGTCGTCCACCGTTTCCGGGCCCTTGTTGTAGACGATGGCCGTGGGCACGTACATGAGCCGATATCCCTGGCCGCGGATAACCGGCTCGACACTAGCTTCGTCCACCGAGGTGCGGTACGGAATACGCTCGAAAATCTTGCGAAATGCGATCAGTTCCCCGGCTTTGAAACCGCGAAGGTTGATCTGATGGTGCAGACCCCACAGCAGGTGGGCGGCGAACCCCATGAAGCTGGCGGGATCATTGGCTGGGACCGGGCGGCTGCTGATCATACCCACTTCCGGGTCGATGAAAGGAGCAACCACTTGTTCGATGGTATCCCGTTGCGGCAGCAAATCCGCGCTGCAAAGTACCACGACCTTCTCGCGCGCATTGCGCAAGAATTCATTTACTGCTGAAGATTTGCCCTCCCGCCGCGGCTGCACCAGCAGGCGTATCCGATTGTCCAGCCTTGCCCAATCTCGCACTATTTCCACTGTTCTATCCGTGCATCCGCTGGCGACGACCAGGATCTCGCTGACGGTCACAGTTGTGGTGCGCTGACAGATTATGGCCTCGAGCAATCGGCCAATATTGGCTTCCTCATTGTGCGCCATGATACCCACCGAGCAGGCAATGGCGCCTGTTTGCCCTCGCGAGGCTGGAAACTGGTTGGGCGTGGCGCTTGGCATCGCCAGCCCAAATGGCACGCCAGATACCAAACAGATTTCGTTTCAACCTATTGCCAATAAATGACTTAGCGCTAAAGACGTGAGGCTCAAAGGCAAGTCGGATCCTGTACCCCTATAGAAGTCCGATTGTTTCAGTTCTGCGACCCTTTTGGCGGGGGTACGCCGGTTAAACTAACTCCTTAAAAACAAAATAGATAACGAAATAGCGCCGCTGAGGTTCGCCAACAGCAGTGTTTTTCTCATAGGCTGCAAAAAGATGCATTCACATTGCGGCCGCGAAGATGCAAATCTTTGCGGCCGAAGGTACTTTCGTAACTTTGCAAGTAAGGTGACTAACCGGCTGTGGCGAGGCGTCCCCACGATAAGCGGCACAATTGGCCCAAATACGCGGTTACGATTTTGCTTGAGAGCTTAGATTGGCCGGCGGTACGCGGACCGAAGGTATAGGGGACCTCGCGCAGCGCGCGTGGTTTCATGTGAAAGGCAATTTCCAGCAGTATCTTGAACCCTTTCGGGTTCAAGGCTTGGCGGATTTTAAGAAAGTCGCTTCGCCGCAGCATGAAATATCCGGACATGGGATCTTGCAGTTCAAGACCCAGCAGTGACTTGGCCATCTGGGTAGCGGTCCAAGAGCCTGCGCGGCGGATGGGATGCCAGTTGGTAGTGCCACCCCCCGGCATATAACGTGTCCCGACAACCAAATCCGCGCCCTGCTCGAGCTCTTCCAGCATGTTCGGTAGGATGCTCGGATCGTGCTGCAAATCGGCGTCAATACAGGCCACAACCTCGCCGCAGGCATAGCTGAAGCCGTCTACGACAGAGTCGCCGAGGCCCCTGTTGCCAGTCCTGCGAAGGGCCCGCACGCGGTGGTTCTGCTTCCCTATCTCCTCCGCCCGTGCCCACGTGAGATCCGGCGAATCGTCATCACTGATCACGATCTCGTGATCAATGTCGTGCAGTACTTCCGTAAGCGTGGCAATTAACGAGCCGACGTTTTCGGCTTCGTTATATGTCGGCGAGATGACGCTCAGTTTCATATTTGACCGACGTGTGTCGTGTGTCAGCTATGGCGCGGGATCAAGTGGGGAGGTGGAGTTCGAGAAAGGAGCGATGCAAATTTCGGGCCGCTGAGGAGGGTCCTCGCAGGCGAGCCCAGCAGGAACGTGTGTTCCAGCTATCGATGGAAACTCAAGTGGTCCATAGAGTTACTGGCTTCGACGGGTCTTCGCGACTGCTAGTGAGCGCAGCATGAGCCGCAGGACGAATGCGGATATGCAATGTTTTGCAACAGAGCGGCCTGCAGTTGACCACGCAATTCACCTTACGTAGCCAACGCCGTATCGGTTACTGGTCGAAACCGGCGCCCCATTCTGCCAATCGATCTCAATGAACTTGCGAGTATTCAGCAG
>DASQXC010000098.1:0-3522 GCA_035639935.1 Terriglobales bacterium | reverse complement strand
TGACGAATGGCAGCACGTTGCGGATGTCCTCAAAGTCCTCGCGCGACATGGATACCAGCTGCAGCGTGGATGGCGGCGCATAGACGACGTTCTCAATGCGACGGCCCTGGTCGTCGAAAAGTATGTCCCACGTCTGCTCGAATGTGCCGCCATCGTCGGGGGTTTCGATCTTGATCGTTTGCCGATAGGTGTAGTTGTCGCGCGCGGCCTTGAACTGTGTTTCCTTAGCGGCAAACCCCTGAATGATCTCCTGCACGGTAATGCCGGTGGGCGGCGAGGGGTCGAGAGGACCTTCCCCTCTCTGGGCGATGACGGACAGGCTGAGAAGTACAAAGACAAGGAGCGGAAACAGTGTTTTCACAGAGCGCATATTGAAGTTTTGGAGATTAGATGGCAAAACCTGGCTGCAAGTTGCTGCCGGAATGAAAGTTGCGCGGCCGCGGGGTCCCAGCACACGCGCGCTTGATTTGCTGGGGCGGCGTTAGGCATAGTTTGTGGCGGAGAGATGTGCCCCACCCAGCAAGAGCAGCCCGGAGAGAAATGCCCAAAACATTAGCGTGACCGACACTGAGAACGGGCCGTACACCTCCGCGAAGTTCAGCCACGGCAGCAGCAGAACGTAGAGATACTTGGATAACTCCCAAACCAGACCCACAACCACGGCCGCGGGTAGCACGGCTGCCGCGGGCGTCTTCCCGTTGGGCAGCAGCCAATAGATCAGAAAGAAAATGATGATGGTGGTCACCAGCGCACAAAGCTTCATGATGATAAAGGTGGAGATACGCACAGGCAGGATGGCTTCACCGTGGGTCAGCCACATAAGTATCAATCTGTGGCCGGCGCTGAGGGCGATGGAAACCAGCGCCAGACATCCACAGCCTAAGGCCAGCCCCAGAGAAACCAACAGGTTTCCCAGATAACTGCGGTTGCGCGGGAATCCCCAAATCCTATTGAGCGCCACCTCCAATGGCAGGAACACGCCTGTCGAGGTGATGAGCAGTATCAGCAACGAGGCGACTGCCGCCCGCTGGCGGGCGTTCATCAGCACGTTCAGATTGCGGACGATAAATTCTTGTCCGGTAGGCAGATAATCGCGCAGCAGCGCGATTACCACTTCATACATCGTCTTGGAATGGAAGCTCCGGCGGATCAGGGTCATCAACAAGAGCATGAAGGGAAAGAACGAAAGAATGGCATTGGCGGCCACCGAGAAGGCGAAGGTGTGTACGTCGGTGCGCATCAGGTATCCTGCCGTCAGCGCCAGCCGCCGCAAGAAGGGCAGCGGTTTGCTCGGTGCCGTCAGCACTTCGAAGCCGGCCATAGACCTAATGCTATCAGGAACCATCTTGCGATTTTTGAGTACCGAGTACCGAGTACCGAGTAGCGAGTACCGAGTATTCGGCCGCAACTCGATCCTCGGTACCCGCCACTCGATACTCCCGGACGATAACTAGTTTGTCAACCAAATTGCCCGTATGTTTGTGCTATTCCTACTTGCCAACAACGTAAGTTCCTGAATATTATTGCCGTCAGGTTTTCCCGGAAGGGCAAAACTTGCTGGTTACCAGCGGATTTGGGTTGATTGTCTTGTACTTCGCAGTCGAACTTTACGCAGGGAAATGTGGGTTGCTGAAGGCGGGGCATGGTTGGGAAGCCGACCGAGCCGATGCTTGGCAGCCCTTTTTCATTGCGCGCAGGCTGGAAGACAAAGCAGCCACCCCTTTTCTTGCCGCTTGAGTTGGTGAATCACGCGCTGTGGGCAAAGCAGGCGCCGGTTCGGCTCGAGTGAAGAGAATTCAGTGAGGCGAAAGGAGTTGCATTTGTGAGAGAGAAGGGCACAGTCAAGTGGTTTAATGGCGCGAAAGGCTATGGTTTCATTCAACGGTCCACCGGCGAAGACGTGTTCGTCCATTTCTCCGCTATCCAGGAGAACGGATACCGCACGCTCAACGAAGGCGACACCGTGGAGTTCGACCTGCTCAAGGGCCCCAAAGGTTTCCAGGCGGCAAACGTCGTCCGCGTGTAGCTGATTGGCTTGTCGCGGAACGCTGGGGTCCCCCGCCCAGTCCGCTTGCGATTTTCTCCCTCCCGGCAACGCTGGGAGGGCTTTTTTCTTGATTGGTAATTTGTACAGTTGGCGGGAGTACGCCCACATAGTCACCGAAGCAAAGTTAAAGATTCCAGAAATGCCGTCCTCCGCCGCGGATTGGCTGTTCTGGCTGTAATCGAAATCAGCGTGCGTCCATCCACAACGTAAATTGATGAAAGCATATCACCCGTGAGAGGCTGTCGTGCGATGGTGGCAATCGCCAGGACTTCCCGGCCTGTGCCAGCAGCCCGCAGTTTGAACCGTCTCGATTCAGTGATCTGGATGTAGACTGAAGACAAATTCTCGCGATTGGGAATCCAATTTGGGGCTGGATTCAGCGGTTCTTTGTAAGTTGTCGCCTCGGCGCTGAAAAACTCTTTGCTGGAATCCCTCTCGACGCTCCACAAGCTTTTCGGCAGCCCCTGGTAGTTCTGGCTGCGTTGTTCGATCGGCCTTTCCGGGAACTCCACGGAAAAGCCGTACTCTTTGGAAACCAGCCGGTAGCGCCCGAACCAGCCGCAGGCGCCCACCGCAAGCAGCAACGGCAACAACCAGAGCAGACGAACCTCAGCCTTCACAGTGGAACGCCCCCTCGCGCGAAGAATCTTGTGGCTCGCGTCGGCGGTAATTTTGCTACCAGTCCAGGCCGTCCGACAATTGCTTTTCAGGTGTTGGGAGTGTTACGCTCCGGCCAGAAACAATAATCATTGAATGAGGGTGATTCAGGTGTCGCCCATACGCGCATTAGGGGTAGTGCTTGTCGCTACCGTGCTGGTCATCAGCGGCGGCTGCTCGAAAACAGGGGTCTTGTCAGCCTACAGCCCGGAGGACGACGCGAAGAAAATGCAGGGGAGCTGGAAGCTCACGGCCGCCACCTTCAACGGCCAGCCCATGGTAGGAGAGGCCCTCGGAGATACGCGCTTGACGATCAATGGCGACAAATACGTCATGACCCACAACGGCTTTGATGAATCCTCGACTTTCACGCTGGGGACGGGCGGTCCTCATACCATCCGCGTCTTCCATCATGAGAACCCGCTCGCCGGCCAGGGATTTTATGGCGGGACGTTGACCGGTATTTATGACCTTTCAGGCAATCGATTGCGGATTTGTTTCGACATGACCGGCCGACAATACCCGAAAGCCTTCGATGCCGGCAACGGCGCGCGCCGCAGCGTCTACCAGTTCGTGCACGAATAACGTGGCGCGCCGCAGGGGTAGCCGAATTGGAACCGCCACACTTGCCGCAGGGCTGTCCGCCACTATTTGACTAAGCTCGTCTCATCAATCGCTTTCGGAGGGGCTTTTCTCAGCGGGAATGGGCCGGGCCTAAGTGCCACCGTTGGGGAGTCGTGCCAAAGACTCCACAGTGTGGCACCCATCCCAAACAATGTGCGCCGCCGCCCGTCTGCGCATTTTATTTCCGCACTCGC
>DASQXC010000097.1:0-8260 GCA_035639935.1 Terriglobales bacterium | reverse complement strand
ATCTACCGCAAGGACCGCAGCCTGCCGCGCGCTGCCCAGGCGTTCATCGCGCTGGTCCGGCAGCGCACCGCCGCCGCACATGCAGGCTAACTAATTTCCCAAAGCTCGCCGCCCGCACGCGGTGAATGGTCCGACTACGTTCCATACCTTTCTGCCATGAACTCCCCGATCGCCTGATACCCCTTGCACAGCGCCGTTTCCTGCGGCAGAAAGACTATCCGGATGTGCCGCGTGCCGGGCTGCTCTCCGAAGCCGCCGCCGTGGACCACCAAGACCTGCTTTTCGAGAAGTAAGGCCTTGACGAAGTCGAGGTCGTCTTCCGGGATGTCGAGGCGCGGGAAGGCATAGAAGCCGCCCTTCGGAGCTATGCAGCGGACGCGCGGAGTGGACTCGCACCACTGGAGGGTCAGGTCCCGCCGCGCCTGCAGCTTGGCGATCATCTCAGGCAGGTGTTGCTGCATGCCTTCAAGCGCGGGACGGATCGCATACTGTACGGGATGGTTGGCGGACAAACGCGCGCGCAGCAGCTTGTGCATACCCTCAGGGTAGGAGCATAGCGCCGTTCTCGGCCCGCTCACCACGCACCAGCCCACACGCCAACCGGTCGCCAGAAATCCCTTGGATAGCCCGCCAAAGGTGACAATCGGGACATCCGGCGCGAGGCTCGCCATGGGCACATGCTCTGCGCCATCGAAGATCACGCGGTCGTAGATCTCATCCGCGAAAATTATCAAGTTGTTCTGTCGCGCGAGTTCAGCTACGGCTTCCAGAGTGCGGCGCGAGTGCACGGCGCCCGTCGGGTTATTGGGGTTGATCAACACAATCCCACGAGTGGACGGGGTGAGGTGCGCGGCCAGGCTTTCGACGTCTGGTTCCCAGTCGAGTTCTTCCGCCAGATCATAGGGGTTGCGCCCGGCGCCGATCTTGGCCAGCACGGCGCTGTACAGCGGATATCCCGGGCGGGGAACCAGCAGATCGTCGCCGGGATTGAGCAGCGCCGTGAGGCAGATGTCCACGGCCTCACTCACCCCCTCGGTAACGAACACATCCTGGATGTTAACGACGCCCTTGCGCTCGGCATCAGCACGGATCGCATCGAGGGCTTCACCGACTCCAAGCGCGGGCGCATAGCCGTTTTTGCCGTCGCGCAAAGCCCGGACCACCGCTTCCACGAGCTCTGGCGGGGTACTGAAATCGGCATCCAGCGGATCTCCGATGTTCAGCATAAGAACGGTCTTGCCCTGGCTGCGCAGTTCATCGGCAACCGCGGCCAGGTCGCGAATGGGAGAGCGCACCTGCTGCAGGTTCTTGGCTACGAGGACTTCGAATGCCTTCGCGGTCAGCATCAGTTTCGGCCTTTGGAGATTTTTCAGGAGGTACTTTGCAATCCTACATCTGCTGCAGGCGCGGCAGCGGGAAAGAGGCAATAATGCGATTTCCATGTACCGTTTTGGTAAGCACGCACAGTGCGCACCGTGAAGGGGATTCCGAGCGACTCGTAAGCGCGCGTCAGGGATTCCTGCACCGCATCCGCATTCTTCTCCACCAGCGCGAGGATGGATGGCCCCGAGCCCGCCAGACACACCCCGAGCAGATCGGGATGCTCCAGTGCGAGGAGTTGCTCGAGTCCAGGCACCAGTCTGCAGCGAAAGGGCTGATGGCAGCGGTCGCGCAATGCCTCGCGCAACAGGCAATACTCGCGGCTGTGCAGTGCCTGCACCAGCATCGCCACGCGTTGCAGATTGAAGACTGCATCCTCGCGCCGGACTTCCTCCGGCAGTGCGCGACGGGAAGCAGCAGTATCGAGCCGAAGATCCGGGGTCAGCACTACGAAGCTGAGCGCCTCCGGCCAAGGCATGGAAAGTGCAATGACCGAATGGTCCTGCAATTCGCAACTGGTAGTTAGACCCCCAAGGAGCGCTGCCGCGGCGTTATCCGGATGCCCTTCGAGTTCGCAGGCGACGTTCAGGAGTTTCTGCATCGGACATGGACCGAGCAGGGCATCGTACAAACGCAATCCCGCCACCGTGGCTGCCGCGCTGCTCCCCAAACCCGCCCGGCTGGGGATCTCGCTGCGCACTTCCACGTGGAGAGAAGGAAAATCCACGGCTTCCCGGGCCACCATGTGACGGAAGGCGCGCTCGATGAAATTTTCACCGTCCAGGTCGAAGCCGCCGAAGTCAAACTGCAACTCATTTTTACCGGGTAACTGCCGCGCACGCACGCGCAAATAGAGCTGCAAGGCCACCGCCAGCGCATCGAGGCCCGGCCCGAGGTTCGCGACCGATGCCGGCACCGCAATCTCCACCGGCTCCGGTCGCATTCGCATACCCATGGATTTTTCTCCCATGTCCCCTAATCCACCTGAACTTCCGCCTTAGAGTGCGCGGCCATACTGAACCGCGATTTGCTGATGTAATCTGTGTCCTTGAGCACGTGTCCGGTCAGGACGGCGACGATGCACGCATCGCGCGGGATCGTTCCTTCGCGCACGAGTTTGCGAACTCCGGCCAGCGTGGTAGCAGAGGCCGGCTCGCACCCGATGCCATCACGGCCGATCACCGACTTGGCTTCCGCGATTTCATCGTCACTCACGTCGATTGCTAGGCCGTTCGTGAATCGCAGCGTCTTCAGCGCCTTCTTCCAAGAAACCGGAGCGCCGATGCGGATGGCCGTCGCCGCGGTACGCGGCTCTGTGACCGCCAGTAGCTCTTGAGATCCGGAGCGCCAGGTGCGGACCAGGGGATTCGCGCCCTCCGCCTGCACCACCACCAATCGCGGAACCTTCTCTATAAGGCCGGCGCTTTTTAATTCGATGAGCGCCTTACCGAACGCCGCCGTATTGCCCAGATTGCCGCCGGGTACAAAGATATAGTCGGGCGGATTCCATCCCAGTTCTTCCAGCAGTTCGAACATTACTGTCTTCTGCCCTTCCAGCCGAAAAGGATTGATGGAATTGAGAAAGTAAAGGTCCGGCCCGACCTCGTGGAGCACGGTCTCCAAAGCGCGGTCGAAACTGCCTTGGATTTCGACAATCTCTGCGCCGTAATCAAGCGCCTGCGCGATCTTGTTTCGCGAAACTGCGCCTGCGGGCAGATAAACGCGGGCTGTCATCCCGGCGCGCGCGGCGTAGGCTGCCATTGAGCCGGCGGTGTTACCGGTCGAAGCGCAGGCCACGATGCGCGCGCCTTGAAACCTGGCCTCGGTGACGCCGACAGTCATCCCCAGGTCTTTGAAGCAGGCGGTCGGATTCCAGCCGAGATGTTTGAAGCGTATGTCCGAAACTCCGGCCCAGGCGGCGCTTTTGATCCCCGTCACCAGCGGCACATTACCCTCGCCCATGGTGACAATCTCCCGCGGCGCATACTCGGGAAGGAATTCGCGGAAGCGCCATACTCCGCTACGGTCACGGGAATCGCGCGAGCAGCGCCGGTTCCACCACAGCTCCTTGAGTGCTTGCGGGACGAACATCAGCGGGCCGGCCGCCACCTCCAGCAAGTCGCCGCAACGAGGACAAGCCAGTGCGCGCTGGTGCAGCTCCAGCTTCTCGCCGCAACGGTCGTCACTGCATCGCAAATACATATTCTTTCAGCGCAGCATCGGCAGACTGAGTATTGGTTCTACCAGGAAATCAAGCTTGCGCAGTTCCTCAAGAGCGCCGTCCACCAACGAACTCGGGCACTCCTCAAGGGTGATTACGAACGGCAGCCGCGCCTTCGGATAATCCGGCTTCTGCAGTACAGCTTCGATGCTGATGCCGTACTTGGCCAGGATCCCGGAAACGGCGGCGATGATTCCGGGGCGATCGCTGACTGTAAAGCGCAGGTGATGGGGCGCGCTGAACTCCGAAGTTACTGCCAATTTCTGCGCCGGGGCGGAATGCCACCCCTTCATTCGTCCTTCGGCAATGGCGATCAGATCGGAGACCACGGCGACCGCTGTGGGATTGCCGCCGGCCCCGTACCCGGAGAACACTGTCTCGCCGCCGAACTCGCCGGTCGCCATGACCAGGTTTTGGCTGCCTTGCACCCGCGCCAAAGGCGATGCGAGCGGTACCAGCGCCGGTTGTACGGAGGCGAACAATCGTCCGTCCTTCACCTCCGCGCACGAAATCTGGCGGATGGTGCAGCCCAGGTCGCGGGCGTACAGGAAGTCCACCGCTTCGAGAGTGGCGATGGAGCGGCAGGCGATATCGCCGGGACAGACTTCGCAATTCAACCCGACACGCGCTAGGATGGCCAGCTTGGCGCGCGCGTCGAAGCCCTCCACGTCATCGGTGGGATCGCTTTCCGCATAGCCCAGTCGCTGGGCCTCGCGCAGCGCCGCACTGAATCCAACGCCACTTTCTTCAATCCTGCTGAGAATGTAATTGCAGGTGCCGTTCAAGATGCCACAGACCTTGTAAAGGCGGTCCCCCGCCAGACCTTCTTGCAGTCCCGACACTACTGGCACGCCACCCGCGACCGAGGCTCCGAAAACGAGGTGGCACCGCTGGCCCTGGGCCAGTTCCAGCAGTTCCGCACCGTGCTGGGCGATCAACTGCTTGTTAGCGGTGACCACCGATTTGCCTGCCAGAAGCGCGCGCCGCACCCATTCGCGCGCCGGCTCCAACCCGCCCACGAGTTCCACCACGATGTCAACGGATTCATCCAGCGCATCTTCGAACTTATCGGTCCAGCGGATGTCAGGGGGCAGCCAGTCCACGCGCTTGCGTTCCACGCCGCGATTGAAGACATGAGTCAACCGCAACTGGCACGCCGCGCTCGATAGAATTCGGGCGACCGAGCTGCCGACAGTACCGAAGCCCAATAGTGCGAGGTTCAGTACGCGCGCTTCTTCAGCGGCAAGCGTAGGCAGCGGCCGTCCGGATCGTGCCCCTTCGGAGGCGGAGGTTGCCCCGGTCTGTCCCGCGCAACTCAGGTTTTCGTTCATCCTGCCCATACTCAAATGTCGCCGTTTTCATTGGCGCCTGGCCGTAGGCGCGTGCACTCAGTCGGGCGCTGGTGAACAACGGTGGCCGACTCCAGCCATTGCCATTCATCATTCGTTTCGGCGAACAGGTCGGTGTGCAAGCGGCGAACTGCGACCGGCACATCCTCCTCCTGGATAACGAAAGCTATGTTTATCTCGGAAGCGCCTTGGGAGATCATCCGGACGTTCACTCCGGCGGCAGCAACGCTGCCAAACACGCGGGCCGCAATGCCTTTCCGGCCGCGCAGGTTCTCGCCCACCACGCTCACGATGGCCTGCCGTGGTTCGCAACTCACCTGTGCGAAGCGCTCCAGATCGGCGACCAGTTCGGGAGTGGCAGAGCCGGACTCGACCGCCAGGGAAATGCTCACCTGCGAACTAGCGACGATGTCCACTTGGCAGTCGTGCCGGTCGCATACGGCCAGCACTTCACGCAGGAATCCGCGCGGGATCCAGGCGCGTTCTCCAGCGACATTGACGATGGTGGTATTGCGCTTGGCCGCGATGGCACGCACCGGGTAACCATTGCCAGCAATATGCGAGCGGATCCACGTGCCCTTGCCGGCTGGATCGCGCGAGTTCAGCACGCAAACCGGAATGTTCTTCTCGATGGCTGGTAACAGTGTCGCCGGGTGCAGCACCTTGGCGCCAAACGATGCCAATTCTGCAGCTTCTTCGAAGCTGATCTGCTCGATTAAGTACGCCTCCGGGCAGAGGCCGGGATCGGTGGTCATGAGTCCCGGAACGTCGGTCCAGATCTCGATACGCTCGGCCTGCATCGCAGCGCCGACGATAGAGGCCGAATAGTCCGAGCCGCCGCGGCCGATGGTTGTGGGTATACCGTCTAGCGTGGAGCCAATGAAGCCTCCCATCACCGGGATCAACTCCCGCCCAATCAGGGGCCGCAGCCGGGCTTCGAGGCGCGCCCTTGTCTCCTCGAACAGCGGGGCCGCCCGGGTGTGCGCGCAGTCGGTGATTATGCATTCGCGGGCGTCCACGCATTCAGCCGGCAGGCCGCTCGCAATCAACGCAGCCGTCACGATCTCGCTGGAAAGGAGTTCCCCGAACGAGAGCAGGCAGTCGATACTGCGCGGCGTGAGGTCCTGAAGGGCGGCAATGCGGGCCAACAGCTCCCGCAGCAGGTCGAATTGAGATTCCAGCGCGGATTGCAGTTGGGAGAAATGGGTCCCGGGGAAAAGTTCGCAAGCGGTACGCCGGTGCCGCTGTCGCAGGGCTTGGCAAGACTCGAGCGCAGCATCGCGGTCTCCGGTAGCAGCAGTCTGGCCCGCGGCCAGCAACTGGTCGGTGACCTTGGCCAGCGCGCTCACCACCACCACGGGGGCTTCCGCCGAGCGGCTGCGCACGATCCCGGTCACGCGCTCGATGGCGGACGCATCCTCGACCGAAGTACCCCCGAATTTCATCACGATCATGACGGGCCGTCTCCCAACTTCAGCGCAAACAAAAAACCCACTCGCTTTTTCTGGCGGTGGGCTCAGGAGCTGTTATTGCGTCCGCTAGCTCAAGTCCCCCGGCCAGAGAGACGAATTGTTATGGCTGTGGCCGTCGCTGTCAGCAGCCTTAACAGATTCGAATTCTGCCTAGACTTGAGCATCGATGCCATTCATTTTATCGTCACTTTTTGTAATTGTCCCAAAATTGTTATCAGAAAGATATGGGCCGCGCCTGCAAATGTCCTTCTACGCTAGGTCGCTGGACAGTATGCAGCGTTTAGGAAGCCTCTGCACCATTCTGATATATCGGTACCCTCTGTCGCTGAGCACCCGCTCGCAAACGCCTCAAATTGCTCCCTGATCGCGCAGCGGTGAATAATAGCCGCATCATGACACAGCATGATTGGGAGCGGCGGATCAACCGCGCGCGTCAGCTTGCACAGGAGTATTCAGCCGCGGCAGAGGTGCTGACTTTTTACGCCGAGATTGCCGCTTTTCAACAAGCAGTCTTCGATGCCGCGGTGAGGCAGAACCTGCACGCTGATCCCATGCGGCCGTTCGGCGAGCAGCTTGTCGCCTCGGCGCCGCTGGATCGCTTTCCGGCGCTACTGGAGCTGGTTGGAAGCAAAGGTCCTGCGGGACTTGCGAAGGGGGCGCGGGAGCTGCGTCAACAAGGCCCTGATCAATGGCGGCTCCTACTAGCTTCACAACCGGACGGAACTGACCCCACGCAAGATTTCTTCGCCCGCGTCTACCTGCAGCCCATAGCAGAGCGCTTGGCAGCCGACGCCGATTTCCAGATCACGGGTTACACGGGGGTGCTATGCCCGATTTGCAATGGCAAGCCACAACTGAGCGTGCTTCGTCCGGAAGGCGATGGCGGCAAGCGCTCGCTGCTGTGCTCCTGCTGCTCGACGGAGTGGGACTTCCGCCGCATCCTGTGCCCGAACTGCAGCGAAAAAGACCCTGGCAAGCTGCAGCGGTTCTCAGCAGAAGACTTTCCCCACATGCGGATTGAGGCTTGCGACACCTGCAAGCGATACCAGAAGGGCGTGGACCTCACCATCAACGGGCTTGCCGTTCCGATAGTGGACGAGATCGCGGCAGTGCCCCTCGATTTATGGGCCGCAGAGCAGGGATACGGGAAGATCGCGCTCAACGTAATGGGCCTCTAAGCGCGCGCTATGCAGGTTTGACGCTGGGCTGAGCGTCCCCATATAATTACGCTCATCCGCTCACGCGAGAAACATGGCTCGCGGCGAGCGTGTTTTAGTGGGCGCGGCTAGAGTGTCCGACCCGAAAAGCGCCTCGCATCCCCGGGAAATCTCGAAGGTTTCTCCCAAGGAGTCCAAAGCATCCGATGACACGCAAGTTTACAACC
The DNA here is from genome assembly GCA_035639935.1 of Terriglobales bacterium. Lineage (GTDB taxonomy): Bacteria > Acidobacteriota > Terriglobia > Terriglobales > Acidobacteriaceae > JAHFUA01. Next base: position 454 of record DASQXC010000097.1, on the reverse strand, counting down.
GTTGTTTTCTTGTTCGCTGCAGTCCTGTCCCTGGCGGCTCTGGGGCAAACCGGCACCGCCGCCGCAGCTGCTGCTCCGGCCGGCGCGCCTGCCACCGCTCCCGCTGCTCCGGTAGCGAGCGCTCCGGCGGGTCTCAGCAAGATCGGTATCATCAACATTCAAGGCGCCATTCTGGCCAGCAATGAGGGCAGGCGCGACCTTGAGGCCTTGGACAAGAAGTTTGATCCCAGACGCACCGAACTGCAGAACCTCAATAAAGAAATCGAGGACCTGAAAAAACAGCTCAATACCCAAGGCGACAAGATGAACGAGGACGCGCGGAACAACCTTGTCCGCAACCTGGAAAGCAAGCAGAAGCAGATGCAGCGCGCCTCCGAAGATGCCCAGAACGACTTCCAGCAGCAGCAGGGCGAAATCGCGCAGCGCATCCTGCAGAAGATGGGCCCAGTGATCG
>DASQXC010000096.1:0-2683 GCA_035639935.1 Terriglobales bacterium | reverse complement strand
GACATCCGGGCATGCCCGAAGTCGTACACGGGCGCTGCTGCTCGCTCGATGACGTTTACGACGCGCGGCGTGTGGCCGAGCATCTGGGCATTCCTCATTACGTCGTCAACTACGAGCAGCGTTTCGAGCAGGACGTGGTGCGGCCCTTCGTCTCCGAATACCTGGCGGGGCGCACGCCTATCCCGTGCAGCTTGTGCAACAACTCGATCAAGTTCGACCAGTTTCTGGTGACCGCGCGGCAGATCGGCGCGGAGCGGCTGGCCACCGGCCATTATGCGCGCGTCGAGTACGAAGCCAAGCGTGGACGCTGGCTGCTCAAGCGCCCCGCCGACCTGGCGAAGGACCAGACCTATTTTCTGTTCGGTCTGACGCAGGAGCAGCTCAGTCGCACACTCTTCCCTCTAGGCGAGTTGCGGAAGAGCGAAGTGCGCGAACTGGCGCGGCAGCACGGGCTCGCGCTCGCCGACAAGCCCGACTCGCAGGAAATCTGCTTCGTCCCCACCGGCGACTACAAGGCATTTCTCGACGCCTATTTGGCAGAGCAAGGCGAGCGCCTGCCCGACACAGCAGGCGAACTGGTGACGACGAGCGGTGAAGTCATCGGCCGGCACGCCGGCGTCCACAACTTCACCGTGGGACAGCGTAAGGGACTTCGGCTGGCCACCGGCTCGCCGCTTTATGTGCTCGAGATCCGCGGCGACTCGCGCCAGGTGGTCGTGGGCAGCAAGGACGAACTGTGCTCGCGCGCGCTGCGCGCCCGCGACGTCAACTGGATCGCAGTGGATGATCTGCGTGAGCCCATGCGCGTTTCGATCAAGATCCGAAACCGCCACCAGCCCGCGCCCGCGGTGGTCGAGAGGGCAAGCAATGGCGACGTGCTCGCCACCTTTGACGAGCCGCAGCGCGCCGTCACTCCAGGACAGGCCGCCGTATTTTATGAAGGCGACATTGTCGTCGGCGGAGGCTGGATCGTTTAATAGCACAAGATCAATTAGCTTGAGCGGTAGAATGAACCCATGAGTCGTGAGCTTTCGGATCTCCTAAAACGAGCGCTTGCACTTTCGGTAGACGAGCGCGCTGCATTGGCCAGCAGCTTACTCGATAGCCTTGAGGGTACGGACGAATCTGTCCAGCAGGCTTGGGAGGAGGAAGTAGCACGTCGAATCGAAGACTTGAAAGCGGGCAAGGCGGTGACTGTTGCCTGGGAAGAACTACATCGCGAACTGCTAACCATGGTGAATGAGCGTTAAGGGCGTTGAGTATCACCAGGGTGCGGTCGCAGATATCAAGAGCGCAGTCGCTTGGTATCAAAAGCGCAGCGTCAAAGCGGCGTTGGACCTCATCGAAGAGTTGGATCGAGCCGCTGATGCAATCCGTGAAGCCCCGCAACGCTGGCCATCGGGAAGAACAACACCAGACAATTTTTGCTTTGGCGATTTCCTTTCACCATTCATCTATTCCGAAGAGAAAGACGTGATCACCATCTGGGCCGTCGCTCACGGCAGTAGACGACCGGAGTATTGGAAGCCTCGCTTCTAAACTGCACATAAGCGAGCTCCGCTCATGGATTCACCACTTCACCGCCGGGGGCTCCGGCTCGGCTGCGCCGTCTGCGCGGGGGTCCGAGGCTCCATAATTCACCTTGGCCTTGCAGTCGTGCATCACCGCCTGCCCGCGTCCCATTGCGGTCGAGAAATCTCCCACGCACTCCAGCCGATGCCCCATCGCAGACAGCCGTTGCGCCACCTCCCGCCTCACACGTGATTCGAGCAGAATGCTCTGGCCCAGCCTCTCGCCGACGGTGAAGCGCGCGTGCTCCATCGCCGCCTGGATGTTCATCCCGTAATCCACGATGTTGGAGACAAACTGCGCGTGCGCTAGTGGCTGGTTGGCCCCACCCATGATCCCAAACCCGATGTGTTGGTGGTCGCGCTCCATAAACGCAGGGATGAGGGTGTGAAATGGGCGCTTGCGCGGCGCAAGCGCGTTGGGATGGGACGGGTCGAGCGAAAACAGCGCCCCACGGCTTTGCAGCAGGAATCCCATGCCGCGCACGGTGATCCCGGAGCCGAAGCCGGTGTAGTTGCTCTGGATCAGCGAGGCGATGTTGCCCTCGCGATCCACCACTGCGAGATACGTCGTGTCGCTGCCGGGGGGCACGCCGGCATCGAAGTGGCCGGCATGATCGCGCGCGATCAGCTTGGAACGCTCCTTTGCGTATTTCTTCGAAAGCAGCCCCTTCAGGGAAACCTTGGCGAATCGGGGATCGGCGTTATAGCGTTCCAGGTCCACGTAAGCCAGCTTCATGGCTTCGATCTTCTTATGCAGCTCGGCCACTGACACCGGACCCTCGGGGGATCGCGGCATCCGCTCCATAATGTTCAGCATTTCCAGTGCGGCCATGCCCTGGCTGTTGGGCGGAAGCTCGTATATAGTCCAGCCGCGGTAGCTGGTTGAGATCGGCTCGACCCACTCAAAGGAGAACTCGGACAAATCAGCGGCCACCAAGGTTCCGCCGTGCGCCTCGGAAGTAGCGATGATCGCGCGGGCAATCTTGCCGCGATAGAAAGCCTTCGCTCCATCATCAGCGATCATGCGCAACGACTTCGCCACATCTGGGTTGCGGAAGAGCGCGCCCACAGCCGGAACTTTGCCGTCAGGCAGATAGATACGGCGGCTCTCC
>DASQXC010000095.1:0-3067 GCA_035639935.1 Terriglobales bacterium | reverse complement strand
GGGCAACACTCGCCAGCAGATCGTGCAACCGGCCGTCGCGCGCGGCCTCGACTACCCGGCGGTGCTGCTCGCGCAGCACCTCGTGGAGCTGTTCTTCCACTATTGAGGCCGGCTTGCTGAAGATGGAGTCGTAGGATGTTGCGCGCTTGCCGATGCAGCGGCCGCCGACGAACACTTGCGTCTCCAGCAGGCGTTCGCGCTCCCGCGGCTCGCTCTGCACCTGGTAGATGGTGTCGCCGTGCCGGACGACGGTGTTGAAACCGAAAATCACTGTGGCATTTTCCTACGCTTTTCGCGAACGCTGGGCTGCCGCCGCACGTCCGTTCAGTTGACACTGCTAAAACCGAAACTTATATTCAAATGTTGGACAGACGGCTGATGTCACCGTCTGTCTAGCGCCCTTCGTATTATGCCGGACAACTATTTTGCTCGCTACCTGCCGATATTGATTCATGTGCTGTTCGCGCTGGCACTGGCGGGCGGGATTGTGGTGCTGTCGACGTTGGTGGGCCAGCACCGGCCGTCCCGCGCCAAGCTGCAACCGTACGAATGCGGCATCACTCCGGTGGGCGACGCCCGCCAGCGCTTCTCCGTCAAGTTCTACCTGGTAGCGATGCTGTTCATCCTCTTCGATGTGGAAGCCGTATTCCTGTATCCCTGGGCGGTGATCTTCCGCGAGCTGAAGATGTTCGGCTTCTACGAGATGTTGGTGTACATACTGATCCTGCTCGCCGGGTTTTTCTACGTCTGGAAAAAGGGCGTGCTGGACTGGTCCAAACCGGAAGGGAGCGGGCTCTAGCTCGATGCCGCTGGCGCCCGCCATTACCGATCTCAACCAACTCAAAGAGCGCCCGCCGCTGGCGCGGCTGCTGGCCTGGGATGCGGCTGCAGTCGAGTTCGCTAAGTTTGACCGCAACGAACTCACGATTGTGCTGAATCGCCACGTCATTCGAGACGCTTGCGCCCTGCTGCGAGATGACCGCCAGCTCCGGTTCAATTTGCTGTGCGACATCACCTGCGTGGACTGGTATCCCAACGAGCCGCGCTTCGAGGTCGTGTACCACCTGCTCTCGATCCCACGGCTGGAGCGGCTCCGGCTGAAGGTCAGGCTGCGGGGAGACGACCCCAGTGTCGAATCCGTCGTCTCAGTTTGGCGGGGGGCGAACTTCTTCGAGCGCGAAGTCTATGACCTGTTCGGGGTGCGCTTCTCCGGCCACCCCAACCTGCGGCGCATCATGATGCCAGAAGACTGGGAGGGGCATCCCCTGCGCAAGGACTATCCCGTCGAGGGCTACCGCTGATGCCGCAGATGTTTGCTCCCACGCCGACACTAGAGGCCACCGGGCCCAACACCATGACGCTGAACATGGGCCCGCAGCATCCTTCCACCCACGGCGTGCTGCGCCTGTTGCTGGAGATAGATGGCGAAACCGTGGTGCGCCTGATGCCCGACATCGGTTACCTGCATACCGGAATCGAGAAGACCTGTGAAGCCAAGTTCTATCAACAGGCCGTGCCGCTCACCGACCGAATCGATTATCTCTGTCCTCTGACCAACAATCTTTGCTACGCGCTGGCAGTCGAGAAGCTGCTGGGCCTGGAGATCCCGCCGCGGGCGCAGTGGCTGCGCGTGATGCTGAATGAGCTGACGCGCATCAGTTCGCACCTGGTCTGGCTTGGCACTCACGCGCTGGACATCGGCGCCATGTCGGTGTTCCTCTATTGCTTCCGCGAACGCGAAGACCTGATGCGGATTTTCGAGATGGTCAGCGGGCAGCGAATGATGACCTCCTACTTCCGCATCGGCGGACTGGCGCTGGAGCCGCCGCTGGGAATGTTCGAGGCGGTGAGAAAGTTCGTGCAGCGCTTCCCTTCTCGCGTGGACGAGTACGAAAACCTGCTCACTGCGAACCCAATCTGGCTGGAGCGCACCAAGGGGGTAGCTTACTTGTCGCCGGAGGACGCCATCGCTCTGGGCGCGACCGGGCCCACGCTGCGCGCCAGCGGGGTGGATCTGGATCTCCGTCGCGACATGCCATACAGCAGCTATGAACAGTTCAAATTCAAGGTCCCGGTCTCGACCGATGGCGACGTGTTCGCACGGTACATGGTGCGTGTACAGGAGATGCGCGAGTCCAACGAGATCGTGCGCCAGACGCTGGACGGCGTTCCCGAGGGGCCCATCAAAGCGGATGCACCCAAGATCGTCCTTCCCGACCGCGAGAAGATGAAGACGCAAATGGAGGCCCTCATTTATCACTTCAAGATCGTGACCGAGGGCTTCCCCGTTCCGGCGGGCGAGGTCTATCAGGCGGTGGAATCCCCGCGCGGCGAGATGGCATATTTTGTGGTATCGGATGGGAGTCCCAAGCCGTATCGCGTGCACGTGCGCGCGCCTTCCTTTGCTAATTTGCAGGCGCTGGAAATTATGTGTAAAGGACGGCTGATCGCGGATGTCGTGGCAGCGATTGGGAGCATTGATATTGTGCTCGGGGAAGTTGACCGGTAGGAATTTGTGATTTGTGATTTGTGATTTGTGATTTGGTCGGCACACAAACAATCACAAATCGCAAATCCCCAAATGAAGTTTTCGGACCAACTCGAAAAGCGTTTCTCCGATCTTCTGACGCACTATCCCGTCAAGCGCTCGGCCCTGGTGCCGATGCTGCTCTACGCGCAGGATGAGGTCGGATATATAAGCGATGAGGTCGTACACGAACTCGCTTTGCGCCTGAACCTGACGGAATTAGAAATACGCAATGTCGTAAGTTACTACTCGATGCTCCATACCAGGCCGATCGGGAAACACAACATTCAGGTCTGCACCAATATTAGTTGCATGCTGCGGGGCGCGGATGACATCTTCCAGCACATTCGGAAGCGTCTTGGCATCGCCAACAAACAGGACACGCCTGACGGGCTTTTCCACCTGGAAGAGGTCGAGTGCATCGGCGCTTGCTGCTGGGCGCCGGCGATGCAAGTGAATTACACGTACCATGAGAACCTGACGAGGGAGAAGGTGGATGAAGTCCTGGAGGCATTGAGGGAGAAGTCAAATTTGTAATTT
>DASQXC010000094.1:0-3472 GCA_035639935.1 Terriglobales bacterium | reverse complement strand
TGGCCTTTGACCGGCCGCACTTCGACTTGGGGATCGACTAAACCGGTAGGCCGGATGATCTGCTCAACCACGCCCCCCGCCGATTTAGTCAACTCATAGGGACCAGGCGTTGCCGAGACGTAAATGGCCTGGTTCACTCGGTGCTCGAACTCCTCAAATGTCAGGGGACGGTTATCGAGGGCCGAGGGCAGGCGGAATCCGTATTCCACCAGAGTTTCCTTGCGCGAGCGGTCGCCGTGATACATGCCGTGGAGCTGCGGGACCGTCTGGTGCGATTCGTCAATGAACAGCAGGTAATCGCGCGGGACGTAATCCAGCAGCGTCGGCGGGGCTTCGCCCGGCAAGCGTCCGGAGAAGTGCCGCGAGTAGTTTTCGATCCCGTGGCAGTAGCCGACCGACTTGATCATCTCCAGATCGAACATCGTCCGCTGGTGCACGCGCTGCGCCTCAACCATGCGTCCCTGCTTTTCCAGTTCCGCTTCCCACCATCGCAGTTCTTCCTTGATGGACTCGATGGCCCGAGCCTTGGTCTCCTGTGACATGACGTAGTGAGTCTTGGGATAGATGGGCAGGCGCACGTATTTTTGTTTTATGGTGCCGAATAGAGGATCAATCTGCGAAAGCGATTCCACCTCGTCGCCCCAGAGCTCGATACGGTAGGCCATATCTTCGTAGGTGGGGAAAATCTCGATGATGTCGCCGCGGACGCGGAAGGTACCGCGACGAAAATCGCCGTCAGAGCGCTCATAAAGGATCTCGACCAGCCGGCGCGTGATGTCCTCACGCCGGATCTTCTGGCCCTTCTCCAGGAACATCATCATGCCGTAATAGGCGTCCGGCGAGCCCAGGCCGTATATGCAGCTCACGGAGGCCACGATCACGCAATCGCGCCGCTCGAACAGCGACTTGGTGGCCGAGAGGCGCAGCTTGTCCAGTTCGTCGTTGATGGTGGCTTCCTTCTCGATGTAAACGTCCCCAGCCGGAATATAGGCCTCGGGCTGGTAATAGTCGTAATAGGAGACGAAATATTCGACCGCGTTATGCGGGAAGAAGGCCTTGAACTCATGATAGAGCTGCGCCGCCAAGGTCTTGTTGTGGGCCAGCACCAGCGTCGGCCGGTTCGCCTGCTCGATGACCTTGGCCATGGTGTAGGTCTTGCCCGAGCCGGTGACGCCCAGCAGAACCTGATGCTTTTCCGCGTCACGCACACCCCGCGTGAGCTGCTCGATGGCTTTGCCTTGATCGCCACGGGGCTCGTAGTCGGAAATGAGCTTGAAATCCATTCAATTGCAGTGATTCAGCGGAAATATTTTGATTATAGAACAGCATTGTCCCTCCGCTCGGGCTGAAGCCCTCGGCCGGGATGACAATAAAGAGGCGAAGCGGCCCAGGGTTCACTTCCACCTGTGCCCCACCAGTTCGGCCCGGTACAATCGTTCGTCTATTCTGTGAAGGTTCTTTTCCTGCTTGGGCGTGAGCAGCGCGGTGTGCGGGATGTCACATAGATATTCGGCAATGTACCAGACCTCGTACTCGCTGGTCATCCAATTCAGGTGGTCGAAGCGCGCCATGTTGACCGGGCGGGAATAGCGGCGCAACGACCGCTGGCGCGCCATATTGAAATAAAGATTGAAGTAGCTCATCGCCAGCTCGCGTAGCGAGCGGTAGACCGGCTCGCGGTAGCGGCAGCCCGCGAAATTCGAAGCCGCGACAGCTCCCCAGCAGCCATCCACCTTGAAGAGAGCGAGCACGTGGTCGGTATCGCGGTACGCCTCGAGGTCCCACAGAAGCGGCGGATACCCCAGCACGCGGAGGGCAGCGACCGCGAAGATTGCGCCCTCGAGACAATGCACGGTGCGCTCGCGCAGCACCTTGCGCGGCGACCAGCAGGTGAGCGCCAGGTGATAGGGGAGACTGTCCAGGAATTTCTGCACGCCGTTCGGGTCTTTCATCGCGCGGATGGTGCGCAACTCCGACGGCGTGAAGCCGAAGGTTTCGGGGGGAAGCCGTCTAATTGTCGAATTCCTCCTCGTGACCCTTGGTGAAGATCAGCGGCAATTCCCGCGGGTGATCGATGAGCACATCCGGCGGCACTATCTTCAGGGTGTCGGGCCGGAAGCCATAGGTCACGCCGCAGCTCCAGGTACCCGCATTGCGGGCGGTGATCACGTCAATTTCCGAGTCCCCGATGATGATGGCCTCTTCCGGCCCGGTCCCGGTCTCTTCCAAGATCGTGTTGGCGCCGAAGGGGTCGGGCTTTTTAGTTGCGAAGCTGTTGCCGCCGTACACCCGGACGAAGAGGTCCTCTACCCCGAGCCCTTCCAGGATCTTGGTTGACGGCCCGACTGGCTTATTACTCAGCACCGCGAACTTGCGCTCGCTCCGGCAGGCGTCATCGTCAACCCAGCGCACGGCCTCGAGCGCCTCGCGGATACCGGGGTAGAGGACGGTGTTGTCCAGTTTGTGCTCGCGATAGTACTGCAGGAAAAAATCGAGCGCCTCGTGCATGTAGCGGCCATCGTCGGGGTCGCCGAGGGCGCGGCGGATCAACATCGGCGCCCCGTCGCCGATATAGTTGGCGATCACCTCTGGCGCAAGCTCCTGGCGCCCAAAGCGCCGCAGCATGGCGTTGACCGAATTGGCCAGATCCAGTTGCGAGTCGATCAGGGTGCCGTCCAGGTCAAAGATCAAGAGCCTGATCTGCTCTGCTGGGATCGGGCGGTTCACCGTAATCACCGAAGGCTCCGGTCAGGTGACTTTGGTTAGTATATCCGCACCCACGGCCGCCGTTTTACAATGCGATTGGCGGGGCCCGACGATGTGAGGGAGGAATGGCTACCACCAAAGCGGAACCCAAACCTGCCGGCACGCTTATTGGGACTCAGGAAAAAACTTACCAGGGCCTCACCCGCAAGCAGCTCATCGAAATCTATCGGCTGATGTTCCTGTCGCGGAGGATCGACGACCGCGAGATTCTGCTCAAGCGCCAGCAGAGGATCTTTTTCCAAATCTCCGGCGCGGGTCACGAGGCGCTGGTCGTGGCCGCAGGTCTGGCCCTGAAGCCAAGCTACGATTGGTTCTACCCGTACTATCGCGACCGCGGGCTGGTGCTGGCTCTGGGCATGAAGCCGCTGGACATGCTTCTGCAGGCGGTGGGGGCGGCCGACGATCCCTGTTCCGGTGGCCGCCAGATGCCCTCTCACTGGTCCAGCCGCAAGCTCAACATCGTTACAGCTTCTTCGCCCACCGGCACGCAGTTGCTGCAGGCGGTAGGATGCGCCGAAGCCGGCCGTTATTTCTCGCAGCATCCGGAGGCTGCCAGGAAAGTTCCCGGAGACTACCGCGAATTCAAAGATGTGGTCTTCCATGGCGACGAGGTGGTCTATGTTTCGTGTGGCGAAGGGACCACCAGTCAAGGGGAGTTTTGGGAGGCGATGAACTCGGCCTCAAACCTCAAGCTGCCGATCCTGTT
>DASQXC010000093.1:0-3240 GCA_035639935.1 Terriglobales bacterium | reverse complement strand
CCCGATTGTCCCCCATCGCAAAATAGCTGTCGGGAGGTACGACCAGGTCCCCATTCTGAATGTAGTTGGGCATCAGCAGGTGCCACTCCGGAGTAATGCTGGCGCCCAGAGTGGGCGGCACCGCCGGGAAGTTGTCGCGATAGGGGTTGTAGCTGGCAGGATTGTGGAGCACATAAGCTTCATCGAGCTTTTGCCCATTGCGATATACCACGCCGTCGCGAAGGTGGAGATGATCGCCAGGGATGCCGATGATGCGCTTCACTACATATAGCCCAGCTTCGGCCGGTGAGAGGAACACCACGATGTCCCCACGCTGAAGCCGGCGATACGGAATCACTGGTCCTAACCATGGCGTTTTCGGGGCCAACGTCACCCGGTCCACAAACACATGGTCGCCAATGAGCAGCGTGTTCTCCATTGAGCTGGAGGGGATTTCAAAAGCTTGCAGGTTAAAAGTGATGATGAACAACCCGACCGCGAGCACAAGCGCCACAGAGGCAATGAACTCTGTGGGAGTCTCATGCTTTTTCTGCGGCTTGGAAGAGGTGCCTTTACTGTTCATTACAAGCTGCTTCGGCTGCATTGTCTAGTAGGTGTAGACAGGCCTCAGGTCTGCATTCCGCCGGCGCATGGGGTTTGGAAGACTTTCTAACCGGGAAAGTAGTTCTCACGCGGACTCTGAAGCCCTGCTCCACCATGGCCGACGACCGACAGCCCCACGACCCTAACGTACAACACGAAACATGCGGTCCCACCGGGTGTCCTGTAGCATGTGGATCACGCCGTAAAGCAAACTCGCAAGTTTATCATTCCGGGGAGTGGAGGCGTCTGCCGGCGTGCGCCGCGTGCGTACAGACCAGTAAATCACCAGCGGCCGCCCGATAATGTTCTCCCGCGGCACGCATCCCCAATAACGGCTGTCCAGGCTCTCGTCGCGGTTATCCCCCAGCACGAAATAGTGGTTCGGCGGCACCACCAATTCACCCTGCTGTACAAGCCCCGGCAATTTCTCCCACCACTTCGCTTCCACGTTGAAAGCTGGAACATCCAGGTCAGGGAAATCATCCCGGTACTTGTCAAATCCGGATCTGGTGTGGATGACATAGCCTTCCTGCATAGGCGTACCGTTGACCAAGACTCGCCGGTTCGCCAGTCGCACGTGGTCGCCCGGCAGCCCGATGACTCGCTTCACGAAGTGTTGCTGCGGGCGCACTGGATAACGGAACACGATGATGTCCCCGCGTTTAATCGGCATGTAGGGCAGGATCTCAGCCCACAGCCTGCCGTGACCGTAACGCACTTTATCGACCAGCAGGTAGTCGCCAATCAGCAGAGTATTCTCCATCGACTCAGAGGGGATTTGGAATGCCTGCACCAGAAAAGTGATAACGAACACCGCGATCACCACAGTGACCGCCAGCGACTGAATTGAGGAGAGCCAGCCCGCCTTAGGCCGTGCTGGCGGAGGCAGGGTCTCCGCCGACCCGGAGCCAGGCGCGCCGTCCCCCTGCGGAGCCGAATTGACCGCTGGTTCACGCACGTGGCTCATGCCGGGCCCTGGGCTTCCCGGCGGGCCCTGCTGTTTCGGCCCGCAGGGAGCGGAGGCTGCGCGCCAGGCGTGGTGAGATCCATCCTCCGCAATTGCTCGAGAGCCTCTTTTGCCGCCCACTGCTCGGCTTTCTTCTTCGTCGAGCCCTCCGCGCGGCTCACCACCAGCGGCTTGCCATTCCCACCTGCCTCAAGGACACGCAGCTCGATGGTGAAAGTCTTCTTGTGTTCCGGCCCTTGCTCGCTGATGACCCTATAGGAAGGCTGTGGACGGCCGGTGCTCTGCAGGTATTCCTGCAACGCCGACTTGTGATCCGTGACCGCCAGACCGGCTTCGCTGTGTTTGCCCAGGCGCTCCAGTTCTGGATTGAGAATTTTGCCGAGAATAAGCTCTCGGACTTTTTCGATGCCAGCGTCGAGGTAAAGCGCAGCTAGAACTGCCTCCAAGGTGTTCACCAGGAGAGCCTGCTTGGCGCGCCCGCCGCTTTTTTCCTCGCCCCGTCCCAGGCGAAGGTAGCGGCCGAGGTCCAGTTCCTCGGCCACCTGCACAAGGTGTTTGGCGCTGACCAGGTATGCCCGTAGCTTGGAGAGGTGGCCTTCCTGGTACTGAGGGAAACGCTCGAAGAGTTCCTGGCTCGTGATAAAGCCGAGCACAGCGTCACCCAGGAACTCCAATTGTTCGTTGTCGCGCACGTTGATACCGGCTCTCCGCGCTCCAATCTCATGGGCGTGAGAGCTGTGTGTAAGCGCCTGCTCCAGCAGCGCAGGACGCCGGAAGCGGTGTCCCAAAACCGCTTCCAACGCCGCGATTTCCTCGGTTTTCATGGCGCGCGAGCTCTGACGGCCGTGCTTCCTTGCTGTCGCCCCAAAGTTTCAGGCTTTGGGGCTTCGCCTTATTTTGGCTGCACTACAACTGGTTCCGGCTGATTGCCTTTCGGCGCGGAACTCGCGGGCGCATTGCCGGCCGTCAGTTGCTTCAATCGGCTTTGTTCCGCCTTGGCCAGATTGGTCACCGGTGCACCTGCAGGTGCCAGGGTCACAGCCGTGGCGACAGCCGCGTTGGCCTCTGGGTACTTGTTTTGATGATCCAAGGCTAAGGCCAGACGGTACCAAACGATGGCATCGCTCTTGGCCACTGGATTTTCTGTTGCCTTGCGCAGGTTCTGTTCGGCCGCGGCATAATTGCTGCGCACCAGTTCGGCTGTGCCCAACGCGGAATATGCCATGCCGCTCACCTGGTCCTTGAATTGCTGCACTTGTTCAGGCGTCGCGTTGGGCGTCAGCATGTAATTGCCGCTGCGGATGTCCTCCAGCGCACGCTGGGCGTCGGTGGTTGCTTCGTTCAAGCGTTGGTCGCGGTCGATGTCGGACGGGCGTGTGCGCTCGGCGAGCACGGTCGCATTCATCACTAAGGCGACGGCGTTGTCGGGGTCGTACTGCAGGACCTTGCGGCCCATTTCGATGGTTTTGTCGCCATTGTCTGCCTTCTGATACTTGGTCATTACCTGCTGATAGAGAAGGGGCAGTAGTTCGCTCTTGGGGAACTGCACTTCGAACTCACGCGCCAGGCTTTCCGCCGCTGCTTGGTCGGGGTTGTTGGCAGCCGCGAGATATTGATCGTACTCTTGTTTGGTTTTGGCGCTCGGCGGGCGCTTGGCTTTGGGATTGGTGTTGCTGGCCTGTGGCGGTGCA
>DASQXC010000092.1:0-12997 GCA_035639935.1 Terriglobales bacterium | reverse complement strand
GAAGATTGTCGCCTACATTCGGGCGCTGCAGTTGAGCCAGCATGCGACGCTCGCCGAAGTGCCCGCCGAAATGCAGGGCAAGCTCGGGCAGCCACTGCCGCCGAGCAAAGAGGGCATCACCGGCAAAACTGGAATGAAAGGCATGGCGCTGCCCACGCCACGGCAAGTTCGGCCTGAAACAGGAGTACCGGAAGCCAGCAAGGAGAAGCAGTGAGCAACACATCCGCAAGGTTGCAATATTCGGCCCCAGCCGCAATGGGACGCATCCAAAGGCGCTCGCTGATAATCGGTGTAGTCCTCCTGCTGGCGACAGTGATCGCAGCTGTGATTGGGCACTCCTGGGCTCAGTTCTTCCGCTCGTATCTGTTGGGATTCGTATGGTGGACAGGCCTCTCGCTGGGATGCCTGGCGGTCTTGATGATGCAGCACCTCACTGACGGTTTGTGGGCCTTTGTAATTCGCCGCCCGTTGGAAGCGGCCGTCCGCGTCTTTCCGCTGATGGCGGCACTTTTTCTGCCGTTGATATTCGGCATTCCATCGCTCTACGCCTGGGACCATGGCGAGATCGTGCAGCACGATCCCATTCTGCAACACCAGATGCAGTACCTCGCGGCGAAATGGTTCATTATTCGCGGGTGCATTTACTTCCTGGCGTGGATCTTCATGGCTCATTTCCTGAACCGCTGGTCGGCGACCCAGGACGAGAGCGCCAGTCCGCTGCTGCGGCGGCGGCTGCAAAGACTGAGCGGGCCAGGGCTGGTGGTCTATGTTTTAACCGTGACATTTGCCTCGTTCGATTGGCTCATGTCTCTGGATCCGCACTGGGGCTCGACTGTATATCCCTTCATCCTCATCGCCGGCGAAGTGCTGGCTGCACTAGCGTTTTCGTCGGCGTTGCTGTCGCTGCTGGTGCAATATGACCCGCTTTCCGGGATCCTGCAGGAAAAACATGTGCATAGCCTGGGAAAGATGATGCTCGCTTTCGTCATGCTGTGGGCCTATATGTCATTCTCGCAACTCCTGATCATCTGGTCGGGCAACGAACCGGATGAGATCTCCTGGTACCTGCACCGCCTGAACCACGGATGGAAGTACGTGGCAGTTGCGCTGGCCGTGTTCCACTTCGGGGTGCCTTTCGCGCTGTTGCTCTCGCGCGACCTGAAGCGCAGCCCTCGGCGGCTGGCCCGGGTAGCTGTCCTGTTATTCGTGATGCGGTATGTGGACCTGTTGTGGTGGATCGCACCCAACCCCCTTCCCACCTTGCAGCGCGGAATCGGGTTCCAGTGGATGGATGTCGTGGTGCCGATCGGCATAGGTGCGTTGTGGATGGGGATGTTTGCATGGGCGCTACAACAGCGACCGCTACTGGTACTGTACGATCGATGTTTTGAGGAAGTCGTGGGACATGCCATTGAACGAGCGTGAGCTCCGAGAAGAGGACCTGCGGAATCCCGGAGTGAGCTACGAGGCTAGCCAGGCGGATCTGCGCGTGGTCCTCGGCTTCCTTGTGGCGCTAGGCCTAGCGTCGATCATGGTCCTGCTGGTGCTGTGGGGAATGTTCAGTTATTTTCGGGGCCTCTCCGCCCGGCGTGGCACTCTGCCCAGTCCGGTCACGTACAGTTCGGCGCCGAAGGTCCCGCGGCCGCAGCTTCAGCCCAATCCCGTGGCCGATTACAACGTGTATCGCCTGACCGACGAAGAAATCTTGAACAGCTACGGCTGGGTGGACCAGAAGGCCGGCACGACGCGCATTCCGATTGACCGCGCCATGGACCTGCTGGTCGAGCGTGGATTGCCATGGAAGGCGCCCGGGACAGGGCCGGTGCCGACCGCGCCAACTCCGAATCCGGCAACCGGTCCGCTGCCCGGAGCGGCAGCGGAAGAGGAAATCAGGAAGACGAAGTAGGCATTATGCAGAGGGGGTCAAACTATCGTAGAAACGATTTTTCGGAAGGGCACGGCTCCAGCCGTGCCGGAGCAACCCTTTTAATCTTGTCATTCCGAGGGGCTTCGGGGTCCCCAGCAAACCCGGTTTTGGTTTGCTGGGGCGGAGCCCCGAGGAATCTTGGTTCCGATCTCATTCGAAACCAAGATCCCTCGCTCACGCTCGGTCGCAAGGCTCCCTCGCGCTTCGCTCGGGATGACAGATGTTCCAGTGGTCGCTCCGGCGCGGCACAAGCCGCGCCCCTCCGAAACCCAATTCTGAGACTTCTGAATTTCAGGCTTACCAGCTTTGGGGCAGCTCTTGCCACGGTGCTGTTGCTCGTCACGCCGCGATTGGCAACCGCCCAGTACATGCACGAGCCCACCGAAGCCCTGACCAAAAACACGCCGATTCCCATCCTGCAGGGAGTGGGCATCGATCAGAAAATCGGGCAACAGATCCCGCTGGATCTTGCGTTCCGCGACGAAACCGGCCAAACGGTTCCACTCCGCCGCTACTTCGGGCAACGGCCGGTGCTGCTCACGCTGGCTTACTTCCAGTGTCCGATGCTGTGCTCACAAGTGCTGAACGGAGTGGTTAGCGGCCTGCTCCCGCTGAAGCTGAAAATGGGACGGGATTTCGACGTCCTTACCATAAGCTTCGATCCCCGCGACACGCCCGCAGCCGCTACCGAAAAGCGCGACCTGTATCTGCGGCGATACGGTCGCGCCGGCGCGGAGACAGGCTGGCATTTCCTCACCGGCGACAGTCCTGCGATTGGGGCGCTGACCGAGTCCGTTGGGTTCCGCTACGCCTGGGACCCGAAGATCCAGCAGTATGCGCATGCCAGCGGCATCATGGTGCTGACGCCGCAAGGCAGGCTATCTCATTATCTGTACGGGATCGAGTATGCCCCCAAGGACCTGCGCCTGGCGCTGGTGGAAGCTTCGGAGGGCAAGTTAGGCAATGTCGTAGACCAGGTGCTGCTGTATTGCTATCACTATGATCCGGCCACGGGTAAGTATGGCGCGGTGGTGATGAACATGCTGCGCGTGGGCGGCGGCCTGACGCTTCTGCTCGTAGGCGGATTTCTGGCAGTAGCGTGGCGGCGCGAGCTGCGCCTGAAGCTCACGGGAGCGCCGCCCACTGCAGACAGGCGAGCCGGCTGATATGTGGACTGACTTCCCATTGTTTCCGGTCCGGGCCGCGAACTTCGCGGAAAAAGTTGATCCCCTCTACTTCTTCCTGGTGGGCATCACCATCTTTTTTACCCTTCTGATCTTCCTAACAATCGCCGTCTTTGCCATCAAGTACCGGCGCTCGGTTCATCCCCAAGCGGAACAGATTGAGGGCTCGTTGGCAGTGGAAGGCACCTGGACAATCATCCCACTGGCCATCGCCATGTTCATCTTCGTCTGGGGAGCGGCGGTTTACTACAGCTACGGAGCGCCGCCCAGCAATGCCTTGCGCGTCTATGGCACCGGCAAGCAGTGGATGTGGAAGCTCCAGCACCCCGACGGGCAGCGGGAGATTAACGAGCTGCACGTCCCGGTGGGCCGCGATGTCGCCGTCACGCTGATCTCGCAGGACGTCATCCACAGCTTCTTCATCCCCGCTTTCCGGGTGAAGATGGACGTGCTCCCCAACCGCTATCGCACGGTCTGGTTCCGTCCGACGCGCACCGGCACCTATCATCTTTTCTGCGCCGAGTACTGCGGCACCTCGCACTCCGGCATGATCGGCTGGGTGACAGTGATGGAGCCCGCTGCCTATGAAGCCTGGCTGTCTGCCGGCGGCGAAGGGTCTCTGGCTTCCTCCGGCGAGAAGCTGTTCCGGCACTTCGGGTGCATCAGTTGCCATCGAGCCGACAAAGGGGCGCGCGGTCCCGACCTCGCCGACCTCTACGGGCGGGAGATCCATTTCCAGGACGGCACCACGACCATTGCAGATGAGAATTACATTCGTGACCGTATTCTCGGGCCGCGGCCTCCCAACAAACTGGTAGCCGGCTGGCAGCAGATCATGCCGGTTTTCCGCGGACAGGTGGATGAAGAGCAAATGCTGGAGCTGATTGCTTATATCAAGTCGTTGCAGGACAATCCGCTGAACGTGAATCCCAATGCTCCCATTCCCGATGAGGAACAGCGGAAACGCAATCCTCAGGTGGAACCACAGGTGGTGCTTCCATGAGCGCCGCATCTTCGGTGGCTGTGGAGCCGCGCCAGCACTATCTGAACGTGGACTACGGCATTCGGTCGTGGTTGCTCACCACCGATCACAAGCGCATCGGCATCCTGTACATGATCTCCATCACGGTCATGTTCTTCATCGGCGGATTGTTCGCCACGCTCATCCGCCTGGAGCTGATGACGCCGGCGGGCGATTTAGTGACCTCCGACACCTATAACAAACTGTTCACCATGCACGGCATTGTAATGGTGTTCTTCTTCCTCATCCCCTCGGTTCCGGCGGTGATCGGTAATTTCGTGCTGCCCATGATGGTGGGCGCGCGCGACATGGCGTTCCCCAAGATCAATCTGCTGAGCTGGTACATGTACATCCTCGGGGCGGTGATCACGCTTTATTCCATCATCGTTGGCGGGGTGGACACCGGCTGGACCTTCTACACGCCCTTCAGCACGAGCTACTCGAATACCTACGTCTTCGGCTCGATCATCGGCATTCTCTTCGCCGGCTTCTCCTCCATCTTTACCGGGCTGAACTTCATCGCCACGATCCACAAGATGCGCGCTCCCGGGCTGACCTGGAGACGCCTGCAACTGTTCCTCTGGTCCAACTACGCGACCGCCGTCATCATGATCCTGGGCACGCCAGTGGTGGCCATCAGCCTGATTCTGGTGGCGGTGGAGCGAGTGTGGCACATCGGGATCTTCGATCCCGCGCTCGGCGGCGACCCGGTTCTGTTTCAGCACCTGTTCTGGTTCTACTCCCACCCGGCGGTTTACATCATGGTGCTGCCGGCGATGGGCGTGGTCAGCGAGCTGGTCACCACCTTTTCCCGCAAGCGCATTTTCGGTTACAGCTTTGTGGCGGCTGCGTCGATTGCGATAGCGGTATTCGGCTTCCTGGTCTGGGGCCACCACATGTTCATAGCGGGAATTTCCATTTATTCGGCCATGCTGTTTTCGATCATGAGTTACCTCGTGGCCATTCCTTCGGCTGTCAAGGTATTCAACTGGACGGCAACCTTATATAAGGGGGCGATCTCTTACCGCACGCCCATGCTCTATGCCTTCGGCTTCATCGGATTGTTTACCATGGGCGGCCTGACCGGGCTGTTTCTGGCGGCCTTGGGCGTGGACATCCACGTCACCGACACCTACTTCGTCGTCGCCCATTTTCACTACATCATGGTGGGCGGCACGGTGATGGCCTACCTGGGCGCGATCCACTACTGGTGGCCGAAGATGTTCGGGAGAATGTATCCAGAGGGCTGGGCCAAAATTTCGGCGGCAACCATTTTCGTCGGCTTCAATGTCACTTTCTTCCCGCAGTTCCTGCTGGGATACCTCGGAATGCCGCGCCGCTATCATGCATACGCGCCGGAATTCCAGGTGCTGAACGTAATGTCCACTGCCGGAGCGTCGATCCTCGCGGCCGGCTATGTGCTACCGCTGATCTATTTGATCTGGTCGCTGCGCTATGGCGAGATCGCAGGACCCAACCCCTGGGGTGCCACCGGCCTCGAGTGGCAGACCACATCGCCTCCGCCCACGCACAACTTCGAGCAGACCCCCGTGGTGACGGAAGAGCCCTACGCCTACCACAAGCATCCGGAGATGGAATTTGTCGCCTAGCACGGAAGCCGGTGCGGTCCGCCATCCCACGCTGCAGGCGCACTTCCGCGACATGGACCAGCAGCGCGAGACCGCCACGCTGGGCATGTTCGTCTTCCTGCTCACCGAGTTGATGATGTTCGGCGGGCTGTTCTGCTCGTATCTGGTGTACCGCACGCTGTATTTCCCCGCCTTCCAGGAAGGCAGCATGCACATGGACCTGAAGATTGGGGCAGTGAACACTGCCGTGCTGATCTGCAGCAGCCTGACCATGGCGCTCGGAGTGCATGCCGCGCAAAACGGGCGCCGCAAGACGATGATCATGTTCATGATCATCACCCTGCTGTTCGGCTGCACTTTTCTCGCGTTGAAGGCGGTGGAGTACCACCACCATTGGCGCATGCACGAAGTACCAGGGTTCAATTTCGAGTTCGCGCCGAGCGCCGACGGCGTGGAGGCGGGCAAGGTACAGCTCTTTTTCGCCCTCTACTTCATCATGACAGGGCTGCATGCGTTACACATGCTGATTGGCGTGGGGCTGGTTACGGGCGTGCTGGCCTACGCGTACAAGGGGCATTACAGCAGGCTGTATCACAATCCGGTGGAGAACGTCGGGCTCTACTGGCACTTCGTGGACATCGTCTGGATTTACCTGTTTCCCCTGTTGTATCTGATCAGCCGATTCCATATTTGAGATGCCAGAGCACATCGTACCGAAGAAAATCTATCTCGCGACTTGGGCCACTTTGATCGTAATGACCCTGGTCACGACGCTGGTGGCTTTCGTTGACCTGGGGCGATTCAACACTGTGCTGGCGCTCGCTATCGCAACCTTCAAAGCCACCCTGGTCGTGCTCTTCTTCATGCACGCTAAGTACACGCCACGGCTCACGCGAGTAGTGATCACAGCAGGTATCTTCTGGCTGGGGATCCTGCTGGCGTTCAGCATGGTCGATTACTTGAGCCGGCTGTGGCCAGCTTAACAAGGATCGGTGTGGAGGACTTTGAAGGGTGCGCGGCTTCACTATGTTTTGCCATCATCCTCCGGACGCCGCCGGCTGCGATTCCAGTTTGCGAAACGCGGAAGCCATGCCCTCGACGATGTTGGTCTTACCCTCGCCTTTGATCTCGAGCAGCAACGGTGGGACTTGAGGCGCCGAGCGCAACAGGGACATGGTTCGTTCCCAATTGACAGTGCCGTCGCCGGGCCACATGTGATCATCGCTCTGGCCGGCATTGTCGTGTACGTGCGTAGAGCGGATCAGCGGCTTCAGCACCTCGAATGCCTGCGCCACACCGCCCATGATGTGAGCGTGGCCGACATCGAAGCAAATGCCGACGTCATCGAAGTGCGCCCTGCGGATAAGCTCCGACAGACGCTCGGGTGTGGATAGCTCATTGGGGATGTTCTCCAGCAGCACGTTCACTCCGAGGGGCTTAGCAAAGGCCTTCAGATGCTCGATCGAAGTCATGGCGGCTTCGGATTTTCTTGGGTCCCATTCCTCGCCGCTGATGCCGACGTGCTGCACCAGGAAGCGAAAGGGTATCTGCTCCGCCACCTCGATGGCGCGCTTGATCTCGTCCATGGCGTCAATGCGCGCCCGCTTGTCCACGGCCGCGATATTCACCGGCGGCGAGCCGCGACGTCCCCACTCATAATCGCTGTACATGGGTGAGTGAACGGAATTGAGTGGAATTCTCTTGTCGCGGAACCAGTCACCGATCTCTTTCACGTGGGAGCGGCGGTTGGCATAGTCGAAGTGCCCGCGCGCGCCGAAGATCTCGATCGTCTCGGCCCCGGCATAAAGCAGCCCGTCGAGTAGTCCCGTGTGCAGCCGCTCGCGGACGTAGACGTGAGTGGAAATGGCTTTGAGCATTAAACAACCCCAAGATCCCTCGAGTCGCGCTTGATTTCATGACGACGTTGGCTCCACTCGCCGGAGTACATTGGTTGCTGGGCAAAGCGACCAAGGCTCGGGAAGGAGCCTACGCCCATGTTGATTATAGGTTGTGATTTTCATCCCAGCTTCCAGGAAGTGGCAATGGTGAACACGGAGACCGGCGAAGAACGCTTCCTGCGCTTGCGCCATCCGGAAGAGGCAGTAGCTTTCCAAGCCGCGCCCTTACGAAACCGATTTATCGGTGGCACAATGGCTCAATCATTAGCCGCTTGCCTTCGAAATCTTCTCCCCCCTTAATTGCCGGATGAGGATGCGCACCAGCATGCCGTCGAACTGCGCGCCGCTCATGCTCTCCAGTTCGGCGATAGCTTCCTCCTGGGTCTTGACAGCGGCGTAGGCGCGTTCGGTGGTCATGTCAACGTAGGCTTCGGCAACTGCGATGATGCGCGATCCCAGCGGGATCTCCTCCCCGCGCAGGCCGTTGGGATACCCTGAGCCGTCGAAACGTTCGTGATGATGCAGCACCATAAGACGTGCCTGCTCGCGCCCTGGTATGGCATCGACGATCTGTGCGCCTACCAGCACGTGCTTCTTCATCAGCGCAAATTCGTCGTCGCTCAGAGGGCCGGGCTTGTTCAGGATCCGTTCTGGGATGATGATCTTGCCGACGTCGTGGACGCGGGCTGCAAACACCAGATCTGTCATCTCATCCTGGGAAAACATGAGTTCGTGGCCGATGCTCTCAGCATAGCGTGCCACGGCGTCTCCGTGTCCGGCGGAGAACTCGCGGGTCTCGGCCGCCCGCGTCAGGGTGCGCAGCGCCTGCATCAACCCCTGCCGGTCTCCACCCTGCGGCACCGCACTTCCTAGCTTCTTGAGTGTGTCTACCAATTCGTCGGCAGCTTCAGGGCCGGGGTTCTCTTTCCGCAGAAAGCCGTCAACATAGGCAGTCACCAATTCTCGCTGTTCGAGCAGATATTCGCGGTCTACAAACTCTTCCGCCATCGAGACCCGGTTCCCACCTTCTTTTTTTGAGATGTACATGCCGGCGTCGGCGACGCGCAGGATGTCCTCGACTTGGGCCCCGTGCAGGGGGTAGCTAGCCACGCCGAAGCTGCCGGTGATCTTCATCTCGGTAAGCATGGGATCGGTGGCGATCCACAACCGCAAGCGCTCGGAGAGCACCTGCGCCTGCTCCATGCTCGTCTCCGGCATCAGGATGACGAACTCATCGCCGCCGTAGCGCGCCACCACGTTGGATTGCCGGCTCTTCTGCTCCAGCAGTCGCCCGACGCGCGCCAGCACCAGGTCGCCCTCCAAATGGCCGAGGGTATCGTTGATGTCCTTGAAACGGTCCAGGTCCACCATCACCACGGAGAATGATCTGCCCGAGCGCGAGGCGCGTTTCCATTCCGCCTGCAGCGCTTCCAGGAAGAAGCGCCGGGTCTTGATACCGGTCAGCGAATCGGTGATGGCCTGCTGCTGCATTTTCTGGAATACGTATGCGTTGTTCAGCGCCGTAGCCAACAAGTCGGCAAGCGTGCGCAGGATTCGCACCTCCTGCTCGGGGAAGGCGCTTTCACGCCGGCTCTCCACGTTGAGCACGCCCAGCAGCGTTTCCGCGTACGCCAGCGGGATAGCCAGCACACAGCGCGCATCCGGCAGGACGCTCTGCGACCGCGTTTCACTGACTTGCTGAATGAGGACCGCTTCGTTGCCGCGGGCCGCCTTGCCGATGATCCCCGTCCCGAGGGGCACCCGGCGTCCCAGAGCCGTGGTCGTCGTTCCCGCCTCCGCTTTAATCTCGATCTGCTTGGACGCGTAATCCAGAATGCCGATGCCGATATGATCGAAGTTGAAGTTCTTTTGGATCTCGCCCACGATCTCGGCCAGCATCTGCTCGGCATTCTGGCTGGAAATCGCCGTCTTCGACACACTGTTCAGGAACTCCAGATGGCGGGCACGGCGCTGCTCCTCGGCGAACAGCCGCGCGTTGTCCATGGCCACTGCGACTTGTCCGGCGGCGGTCTCCATTACCTCCAGATCGCGGTTGTCGTAGGCGAATTCGCGCTTGTAATTCATCGCCGCCATGACGCCGACCGGTTCTTGGAGGCGCAGGATGGGAACCGCCATGAAACATTTGGCAGCACGGCCGCCAAAAACAAAGCCCAGTTTGGCGCGCGCCGATTCCATGTCGGAGCGGATCAGCAGCGGCCGCCCAGTGCGGATCACATACTCCGAAATCCCATTCGCCGCCTTGCGCGAGCGCTTGGACAAAACTTTGCCGTCTTCCACCTCGAGCTGGAAGCAGATCTCGTCTGCTTCCAAAAAAGCAATATAAAAATTCTGCGTGTCGAACAGATTTCCCAGCTCGTGATGGATGGTCCGCAGGACCTCATCCGGATCGAGGCGCGAACTGACTGCTTGGCCCACCTGCGTCAGCAGCTCGAATTCCTTGGTGCGGCGCTGGGCCTTGTGCATGAGCACGTAGTTCTCGAGCGTCATGCCGATTTGCCGGGCCAAACCCGCCAGCAGCCGCAGGTGCGACGAGGCGAAGCCCTGGGATTGCGGGTGCGGGAAGATCAGCACACCGAAGTGGCGCTCGCGGGTGTGCAGGCTGATTGCGGTCATGGCCTGCACCTGTTCGCGCTCGAAGATGGCGCGCAGCCGCAGCACCAGTTCTTCCTGCCCGGGCGGAAGCTGCGCCAACTCGAGATGCAGATTAGGGATAACGGCCAGCCCCTCTCGGCGGAAAACGAAGCTGCTTAACGCATCGCTGGCCCCGGCTACGTTGAGCGCCGGCAGGAATTCGGGAGTAAATCCGCGCTCGACCGCCGACAGGGTGTCCTGCCAGCGCTCGTTCACCAGCAGGGCAGCACGCTCGGTCTTGAGCAGTCGCGTCAAGCGATCCAACATGCGCTCGAGCCGCGGCGAAATTTCCGACGCCTCCAGCGGACGTGTGGAGTCGATTTCCAGCGTGGAGAAGGCCAGCAGGTTCTCTTCCACCACACGCCGCTCGTTCTCATAGAGCACCATGACCATGGAAATGCCCAGCAGCATCTGCGGTAACGGGTCGAGAAAATGACCGACGCGGCCGAAAACCTCCTGCAGCAGGTTGCGGAACTGCGCCGAAAGCAGCAGGAAGGCCCAAAGCACCAGTGAGAGTGCGAGCAACCGGAAGGCCAGCGATCCAGTGGCGCGGGCATGCCGCACAAAGCGGAAGGCGCAAAATACCAGCAGCCCGGCCACGCCCACCTCGATTTCCAACAAATGCCAGCTCGCCCCCGGCCACACGGCTGCCGCGGCCCAAGCGGCAGCGGTCGCGGCCAGCAAGCCGTCCCACACGCTCGCGCGGTAGGCGGACTTCAACAGGCGCGTGGAGACAAAGACGCACAGCGCAGTAGCCGCCAAGAGCATCTGAGCGAGCCAGGCCGTGGGTAGGCTGCGTCCTTCCAAATGGTTCCACAGCGCCAGGGCGTAGTAGCCGCAATAGGCTGCCCAGGCAAATTGCCAAGCATGAAAATAGGCCTCCCGCGTCTGAGAGTACAGGTAGGAGAACACCCCAAACAGCAGCAGCGCGGCGATGCTGGGGATAACCAGAATGCCGATCGGGATACTTTCCATCGACCGCCTCAGCAAAATTTCTGGCAAGCTTTGGAGTGGGCGGGCCCGGCGGAGCCAGAGATCCGCAGGATCAACACAGAATTGATTTTAGTGTACTTCATCCCCCGAACTCACTCAATGCCAGAACTTGGGCAGGTGCGCCATCCGGGATCTTCTTCAGCACAGGTGGAACAAATCTTCCGCATGGTAAATTCAACAATGGGTGTTTATGACCCAAACTTCTCCGGTACGCGTCCGCTTTGCTCCTTCGCCCACCGGATACCTTCATGTGGGGGGAGCGCGAACCGCGCTGTTCAACTGGCTCTATGCGCGCCACACTGGGGGTACGTTCATTCTGCGTATCGAGGACACCGACTTTGAACGTTCGACTCAGGAGATGGTCGAGGGCATCCTAGTGGGCATGCGCTGGCTGGGACTCGACTGGGACGAGGGACCTTACTTCCAATCGCAACGCCTGGAGCTTTACCGCGCAACTGCCAAGCGCCTGGTGCAATCCGGACATGCTTATGATTGTTTCTGCAGCAAGCAGCCACATGGTTCCCCACCCCTGGCCGAGGGTGCCCCACCCTTGGCCGGTTTTGCCAAGGCTGGGGTCTTTACGGCTAAAGACGACGATCCCTGTCGCTGCCTTTCCCGCGAAGAGGCCGAGCGCCGCCGTGCTCAAGGAGAAGCTGCTGCAGTACGTTTTGCCGTTCCCGAATCGGGCTCGACCGGTTTCGACGACGCCGTGTTCGGTCCAATCGAGATTTCTAATACCGAGATCGAAGACTTCGTCCTGCTCCGCTCGGATGGCGTGCCCACCTACCATTTGGGAGTTGTGGCCGACGACATCGATATGCAAGTAACACACATCATTCGCGGCGCCGACCACCTCTCCAATACCCCCAAGCAGAGGCTGATTTACGAAGCGCTGGGTGAGCCATTGCCTGTATTCGCACATGTGCCGCTCATCCTTGGTCCTGACAAGACGCGGCTCTCCAAGCGCCACGGCGCGACTTCAGTCACTGCCTACAAGGACGAGGGTTTTCTACCTGAAGCCTTCCGCAATTACCTGGCTCTACTCGGATGGTCCCCGCCCGATGCGACCAAAGAAATCGTGAGCGACCAGGAGCTGATCTCGCTCTTCTCGCTCGAAGGCATCTCCAAGTCCAATGCGGTATTTGACCGCACCAAGCTGGAGTGGATGAATGCTGAGTACATCCGCGCTTTGCCGGTGGACGAGCTTAGTGACCGGCTGCTGCCCATCGTGCGCGCCGCAGGATACAGTATTGAGGCTTGTAAGCTCCGGCAAATCACGCCGCTGATCCGCGAGCGTATCAAGCTGCTGCGCGACGTGCTCACCGCGGCCGACTTCTTCCTCCTCAACGAGCTGCCGCCTTACGACACGGCCCTACTGATCCCGCAGAAGGGCGACCTTGCGATGGCGAGCAAGGCTCTGGAGCGCGCTCGCGAGGTGCTGGCGCAAACGGACTTCAACCACCAGGCGCTCGACGAGGCGCTGCGCAGCGCGGCCAAGGAGATGGGACTCAAGCCCGGACAGATGTTTCAGCCCATCCGCGTGGCCGTCACCGGCCGCACGGCCTCGCCGCCACTGTTCGAGACGCTGGAAGTGCTGGGGAGGGAGACGAGCCTCGCTCGAATTTCACGGGCAATCGACAAGATTCCAAGCTGACCTGCTGATCCCTTGGCACAAAAGCCCCTGGAGGTGTCATGCCGAGCGAAGCGAGGCATCTATGTATTCTGTCCAGGGG
>DASQXC010000091.1:0-5682 GCA_035639935.1 Terriglobales bacterium | reverse complement strand
GGTTGGTGGAACGACAGAACTTGATTGAGCAACGCTGCGAGCTTCAGGTCATGAGCGAAGTGCAAAAGCAAAAGCAAAACCCATTTCCGCTAAGGTTGGAAGCTCAGCCAAAAGCAAAGGCGCTTCGCTTCCAACCCGGCTCGATTGTGGGCGCGCTGGAAACGCTGTCAAGGGTCGAGATGAACGCCCAACACCAGGGCGCCCTTGACAGCGTTTCCTGCGCCGATGCATCCGTCTGTCTTGACACTGGCCGTTGTTCTCATACACGGGATGACACAATCAGAGGGATCTCGGTTTCTTCCCTGGGATACATCAACTCTGGAATGCTCTAGCCACCGCTGTACGGCACGCAATTCGACTCGGAGGTGCGGCAAATCTAGATTTGCGCAACTGCATGAAGATGCCGTGTTGTCTTGGAAAAGCGCGGGCACTGGAGTATAAAAAGGGGCTTGGGCGCGCCACTCGGCCAAGAGCGGAGAAACTCTCATGTCCACCACAACAACCTTGCTCACCAAAGGGCTGGAAGGCGTAGTCGCTGCCAACTCCAGCATCTGCTACATCGATGGCGAGCAGGGCATCCTGGCTTATCGTGGCATCGACATCCACGAACTGGCAGACAATTCTACCTTTGAGGAAGTGTGCTATCTGCTTTGGTATGGCAAGCTGCCTATCCGCCAGGAACTGCAGGAACTCCGGACGCAGCTCTGGCGCGAACGCAAGCTGGATGCGGGCATCATCAGCTACCTGCGGCAGGCGCCCAAATATGCCCTGCCGATGGATGTACTGCGCACTACAGTCTCGGCGCTGTCTTATTTCGATCCCGAAGAAAAGATCAACACGCGCGAGGCCAACCTGCGGAAGACTGTCCGCATGACCTCGCAACTGGCCATGATCGTGGCCTACTACGACCGCATTCGCAAAGGCCTGCAGTTAGTCGAGCCAGACCGTTACCTTTCGCACGCAGGAAATTTCCTGCTCATGCTGAAAGGCGAACCGCCGTCGAAAACTGCGGAGCGCGCCTTGGACATCGCGCTGATCCTGCACGCTGACCATGAGCTGAACGCCTCGACGTTCGCGGCGCGCGTCACTGCTGCCACCCTTTCCGACATGCATTCCGCCATCACCGCGGGCCTCGGCGCGCTGAAGGGCCCGCTACACGGCGGAGCCAACGAAGAAGTCTTCAAGATACTGGAAGCCATCGACCGCTCCGGCGCTGATCCTATCGAGTATGTAAAGGGCATGCTGGCGCAGAAGAAGAAAGTCCCCGGTTTCGGACACCGCGTGTACCGAACGGAAGATCCACGGGCCACACATCTACGGCAAATGTCGCGCGAACTGGGAGACTCAGCAGGCGAGCCCAAGTGGTTCCAGTTCTCCCACAAGATCGAGGAGTTCATGAAGTCTGACAAGCGGCTCAATGCCAACGTGGATTTCTACTCTGCCTCGACCTACCACACGCTGGGCATTGACCTAGACCTATTTACCCCCGTGTTTGCCGTTTCCCGCATCAGCGGTTGGACAGCGCACGTGCTGGAGCAACTCGAAGATAACCGGCTCATCCGTCCGCGCGCCGAGTACGTCGGCGCCAAGTATCCGGCGGCGTACCTACCCATCGACCGGCGGAGCTAGCGTCTGCTTCGACTCCGGACGACTAACAAGCTGAGCATGGATCCCAAAACCGAGCCGCTGACAGCAGCTCACAATCGAGGGACAACTCTCATTTGCTGACAACCCGCTGTCCCCGGTCGCGCCTCACACCCATAGAGCCAGATAAAAATATCGGCCGACAAGAAAATGCTATGGACTATTTTCATTCTGTTTTTGGTCCTATGGCTGTTGGGAGTAGTCAGCAACTACACCCTCGGAGGCTTTATACACCTCCTACTGGCGCTGGCAGTACTGGCGCTGATCTTCCAACTGCTTTCGGACCGTCATGGCGTCGTCTAGCCGGCCAGCAAGAGGGAAACATGGATAAGGACAGGATCGAGGGAAAAGGCAAAGACATCGTCGGGCGACTTAAGCGCCAGACGGGTGAGTGGACGGATAATGAAGAGCAGCAGGCTGGGGGAACAGCCCAGCAAGCCGAGGGTAAAGTGCAAGGTGTGGCTGGAAAAGTGAAGGACACCGGCCGCGATGCTGTCGGCAACATCCAGCAAAGGCGTGGTACAGAGAAAGAACAGGGCATGCAGGACGAATCCTCCGAGGAGGAAAAGCGTCCGGGCGGAAAACGTGCCGCCTAGGGCGCTGAGCTGCGGCTCTACGGCCCAAACGACAAGTCGAAAGGGGCATCCCCAACCAGGGATTGCCCCTTTTGCTTCTAGCCTATGGTCGCTTCGGCGAAAGGCCCTTCGCCAGCACTAACGCGTCGATGCTATCCAAGTAGTAACGAGGGATGGCATTCACAATCGTATAGCCATGGCGCTTGTAGAACGCCAACGCAGCGTCGTTATTGACAGCGGTCTCCAGAAAAACCACCTCAGATCCTAAGCTGCGCAGGCGCTCCTCGGCGGCAGCCATCAAGCGTGAGCCCACGCCGGCACCTCGCGCTTCGGCTATCACATCGATGGTGATGATGTGGCCTTGACCTTTGCGCTCACGGACCCCGATCACGAAACCGACGATCCTGGCAGCGAGTTCAGCCACCAGTGTAAAAGCCCCTTTACGGTTGGTGTGGTACGCAAGCTCTCGACGCGAATAGGACACCCCTGGTGCAAAGCAGGCTTGATCGATTCTCCACAACGTCTCGAAATCCCCAGGACGGTATTCGCGGATGACGGCCTGCACGACAGGAGCACTCAGCATTCAGCATTCAGCACTCAGCCAGAATTGAGGTTTTTGACTGAGTGGCTGAATGCTGGGTGCTGAATGCTATTGCATCGACAACTTCAACTGCCCGCAGGCGGCATAAATGTCGCGCCCGCGCGGACGACGTATGAAGGCAGGCACACCGGCCTGGAGCAGGATCTGCTGAAAGGCAAGCACGCGCTCTTCCGCCGGCGTGCGGAAATCAATGCCCGGACCAGGATTCAACGCGATTAAGTTCACTTTGGCGCGAATCCCGCGAATTGATTCCGCCACTTGGCGCGCGTCCTCGACATTATCGTTCACCTGATCCAGCAGCACGTATTCGAACGTCAGCCGCTCACGTGGGCGCAATGGGAAGACCTGCGCCGCGGCAATGAGTTGCTCCATGTCCCACTTGCGCGTAATCGGCATCAGCTCGCGCCGCAATGCGTTGCTGGACGCATTGAGCGAAATCGCCAGCTTTGGCCGCAGCGGCTCCCGCCCGAAATCGTATATCCGGGGCACAATGCCGGCGGTCGAAACCGTCGTGCGCGATTCCGCTATACCCACACCTTGAACCAGCAGCCGCACCGCTTTCATGAAATTGTCGTAGTTCAGGAACGGCTCGCCCTGGCCCATGAAGACCAGATTGATGCGATCGCGATCGAGGTCTACACCCCGATCGTTCAGGACCGCCACCACCTGGCCGACAATCTCGCCCGCAGAGAGATTGCGCTGCAGCCCGAGCAGCGCCGTCATGCAGAACTTGCAGTCAACGGCGCAGCCCACCTGGCTGGATACGCACATGGTGGCGCGTGGACGAGTACCGAGTACCGAGTTGCGAGTACCGAGTTGCGCAATGACGGAATCCGTTTCTCGGTACTCGCTACTCGGTATTCGGTACTGACTCGGTACTCGGTACTCGCTACTCGGTACTTCATCTCCCGCTTCCCCGCCATCGCCTTCGGGCATCCACACGGTTTCGACGCTTTGCCCGTCGGCAAAGGCGATGAGATACCGAATGCTACCGTCTGACGAGACGTAGCATTTCTCGATGCGCGGCTGTCCGAGTAATATCGAGCGTCCCAACAGCCTGCGCCGGAACTCCAAGGGCAGAGTTGAGATCTCCTCCAGCGAGCGGACGCGCTGGCGGTAGACGGCCTCGAACAGTTGCCGGGCGCGGTAGCCAGGCTCACCCGACTCCTGAACTAATGCCGTAAGTTCTTGAAAATCAAGGCCTAAAAGTTCGGTTTGTTGAGCGGCAGCCATGCATCCAATAGGGTGATTTTAGAACGGCTTGCGGGGTTGCGCTTTCCCCTCCCCCGCGACACTCGCTGTAAGTTGTTCATTATACAACCGCATATTCATCCCACGGAGCAGTTGCAAGTGTGTCACAATCTATGTTTTGGCTTTTCGGCCCTACCCGAAGCGGCTTTCGAGAGTGATTTTATGGTAGATGAACCGCGCGATATCGGGCGCGAAGTGCTGCCCAACGGTCTAACGGTGTTAACCGAGCAGATGCAGCACATCCGTTCAGTTTCCATCGGTATATGGGTGAAGACTGGTTCCCGCCACGAACAGCCAGAGCACAATGGCATCTCGCATTTTCTCGAGCACATGGTGTTCAAAGGAACCGAGACCCGAACGGCCGAGGACATCGCGCGGCAGATTGACTCCATTGGCGGCAATCTC
This sequence comes from Terriglobales bacterium, assembly GCA_035639935.1. Classification (GTDB taxonomy): domain Bacteria; phylum Acidobacteriota; class Terriglobia; order Terriglobales; family Acidobacteriaceae; genus JAHFUA01. The sequence continues at coordinate 1,206 of DASQXC010000091.1, read as the reverse complement.
GACGCCTTCACCGCCAAAGAGTGCGTTTGCTTCAACGTAAAGGTCCTCGATGAACACCTGCCCATCGCGCTCGATGTGTTATCTGATCTGGTGCTGCACCCGGTCTTCGAAACCAAGGACATTGCTCGCGAGCGTGGAGTGATCCTGGAAGAGATCAAGATGGACGAGGACAGCCCCGACTATCTCGTCCACGAGATCTTCACCCAGAGTTTCTGGAAAGACCACCCCTTGGGCAAGCCCATCCTGGGAACCAAGGAGACTGTTCGTCATTTCGAGCAACCCCTGGTGCTGGACTATTACGGGAAGCGTTTCACGCCGGGGAACTTGATCGTAGCGGCCGCAGGTCACATCAATCACGAGCACTTCGTGAAGCTGGTGGGCGAGTATTTTGAACATTTGAAGCCGGCGGTCAACGGCTTCCGCGACTCGGTACCGGAAGTAACCTCTCGCATCATCCTGCGCAACAAAAAATCGCTGGAGCAGGTGCAGATCTGCGTCGGCGTGCCGGCTTATCCCATGTCGCACGAGAAGCGCTACGCGTCCTACATTCTGAACACCCTGCTGGGTGGTGGCATGAGTTCGCGATTGTTCCAGAACGTGCGCGAACGCCAGGGTTTGGCATACTCCATCTACAGCGAGCTAAATCCATATCGCGATACCGGCTGCCTCTCAGTCAATGCCGGAACTTCGCTGGAATCGGCGCCGCGAGTGGTCGAGTTGATCGTAAACGAGTTCCGCGACCTCAAGCAGAACCACATCAGCGAAGAAGAACTGCGGCGAACCAAGGAGCAGCTCAAAGGCTCGCTCATGCTCAGCCTGGAATCCACTACCGCGCGTATGTCCAATCTGGCGCGGCAGGAGATGTACTTTGACCGCTTCTTCGGGCTGGACGAGATCATCGAGCGCATCGAAGCCGTCACCGCCGAGGAAGTGGTGGAACTGGCCAACGACTTCTTCCACGCCGAAAAAATCGCCGTCACCGTCCTCGGCAACCTCGAAGGCATGAAGCTCAGCCGCGAACAACTGGTGTGCTAAGGCGGATAACCTTCCTGACTCTGTAATTCGCAAAAACTAGAGCGGTTGCGGCCGAACCCCGTTGCGGGAGATTGGTGTGTGTCAGGGCACGACTTCAGTCGTGCCGCAAGACCGCAGACTTCAGCCCCTGCGGTGCCAGGCCATGTGCCTGCTGGCGGATTTATTCACCTC
>DASQXC010000090.1:0-4467 GCA_035639935.1 Terriglobales bacterium | reverse complement strand
TCCGCCAGTCGGTAGTAATTAACCCCGGCATGCTGGAAAAACCGCCGGTCCTCGATGGCCAGCACCGCGTCCACCAGTACCTTTGGTATTTCATTGAAGCTGACCAGGCGTCGCTTGGCCCGCTGCTCGCTGTCGGAAAGGGCCGTGACCAGTTGCGGTTCCAGTTCGTAGGCCGCCAACTCCTCGCGCTTGTCGTCGGCGGTGATGATCTTTTCCACCCGGCCGTCGCTGATGCGGACCAGCGCCGCTTCCTGGCTATGGTAGGAGGCAGGGCCGGGGCTGATCTCAATCCCCGACTTGATAAGCCTGAAAGTGCCCAGCGGCGAGTCGCTGCCTTCGGTGTAGCCGGCGCGTCGGAGTTGCGCGGCGATAGTGTGCGCTGTGAGCTTGTCACCTGTGTGGACCACCTTGGGCAGCGCGTAGATTTTGGCGGCATTGGCGAAGATGGGCCCGCGCATCCGCCGCTCCACCATGCGCTCGTACTTAATGTCGTAATAGGTGAAGACGCCGATTGCGGTGCACCCCATCAGCACCACGATCGCCAATGCCAGCTTTACCAGCGGGTTCGACAACCGGCCCGGCGTGCGCTTGGTGTTCCTGAATCTCGGGATCTTAAGTTTTATAGGCACAAAGATCGACGAAGTGCGCGGTTGCTGGAAGTGTTTGCCACAGAGTCACAGAGGCAATAGAGGTTTTGAAACCATAGTTCTGTGTGTCTCTGTGGTAAACCAGGTTTTTGCTTCCTCCGCATCCTGCTCGATTTGGATGCGGCCATCAGCGTGCCCCTTCATTCATTTTCGCGCAAATTGTCTGTCTGGGCCAGAGACGGCTGCGCGGAAATTTTGCAGGCAGCGAGTACGACCTTAAATGCGTTTGTTTTTGGTCGCGGGATGAAACTTCAGATCCAGCGGGAAGGCCGGCAGGTCAACATGCACGGCGTAATCGGCCCAGATGGAAAGCTCCGCCCCATTGCGCTGCACGTTGATCTGCTCCGGCTTCAACGGGATGTCGTATTCTGCCGCTTTCTTCGCCAGAGTATTGCGGATGTCCTGTTCGCTCTTGTTGCTGTACGTGTTGATGAGCGCTTCATTGCGGATGTCGTCCTGGAATTCGTAATCGTGGACGTAAGGCGGCAACAGCATCCACGCGGCGTAAAACCCCGCGATCACGAACAACAAACCGAATAGTGCCTTGAGCCTTCCCATCCACTCATCTGCCCGCGCTGGCTTTCCTCCAGGCCGCTGCGGCGGGCTCACGAAGCCGGCCGCAGCACTTTCTCAAAATAGATTCCTATGCTGCTGATGGTAGCGTCCTCGATTTTGCCTGTCGAGCGGTCCACCACCTCTACTTTACCATCAGAAACCTTTCTGCCGACAGTCACACGAAAGGGCATGCCCACCAGGTCAGCGTCCTTGAATTTGACGCCGGGACGCTCATCACGGTCGTCCAGCAGCACATCGAAGCCCGCGCTGTCCAGCTTGCCGGTGATTTCCAGGGCCGCTTCCCGAATCTTCCCGTCGGAGAAGTTTGTGGGCGTAACCAGGATCTCAAAGGGGGCGATCTGCGGCGGAAGCCAGAAGCCCTGCTGATCGTGATTCTGCTCGATGGCGGCCGTTAGGATGCGCTCGATACCGATGCCATAACTGCCCATGATCGGCGTGACTTCCTTGCCGTCCTTGTCTAGCACCCGCAGCCCCATTGATTCCGAGTACTTGTAGCCCAGCTTGAAGATATGGCCGATCTCCACCGCTTTGCCGACCACCAGCGGCGCCCCGCAGTTCGGACAACCTTCTCCTTCGTTCACCGTGCGCAGGTCCGCCCAGCGCTCCACGGCAAAATCGCGCCCAGGCGTCACGTTGCGCAGGTGGTAGTCTTCTTTGTTGGCGCCCGACACTAGGTTGGTGCGCCCCTCAAGAGCGGTGTCCACCAGCACGATGGGGGATCCATATTTTTTGTTGCCGGATGGGATGCCGATTGGTCCGAGGAATCCCGCAGGCGAGCCGAAGATCTCCTGGATCTCTTCCGCATGCATGGGGCGGAACGGGCGTCCTTCAATCGCCGAGGATAGCTTGGCTTCATTCAACTGATGGTCGCCGCGCACAAAGGCGATCACCGGCCGGTTGCGGCTTTCGCCCCCATCCTGCTCCACCGCCATGTAGGCCATGGTCTTCATCTTCTGCTTAGGCGAGACGCCGAGATACTGCGCAACCTCTTCCACGGTCTTCAACCCTGGCGTGTGGACCAGCTCCGGATTCCCATCCCCCGTCGGCGCAAGCTCCTCGACCGGCTCGAGGCGCGACGTGGCTTTTTCCAGATTGGCGGCGTAAGGGCACTTGGGACAGCTCGCCACCAAGTCCTCGCCCGCGTCGGTCATCACCATGAACTCGTGCGACTGCGAGCCGCCCATCGCGCCGGAATGCGCCTCTACCACCACGTACTTCAGGCCGCAGCGGTCGAAAATGCGGCAGTAGGCGTCGTAGTGCTTCGTGTACGAGACGTCCAGGCCGGCCGCGTCCATGTCAAACGAATACGAATCCTTCATGGTGAACTGCCGCACGCGCAGCAGGCCGGACTTCGGCCGCGGCTCGTCACGGAACTTCTCCTGGATCTGGTACCAGATTTGCGGCAACTCCTTGTAGCTGCGCATTTCCTTACGCGCAATTTCGGTCATGGCCTCTTCGTGGGTCATGCCGAGGCACAGGTCGCGCCCGCCGCGGTCCTTCAGGCGGAACATGTTCTCGCCCATGGCCGTCCAGCGGCCGCTCGCTTCCCACAGCTCGCGCGGATTCAGCGCCGGCAGATAGAACTCCTGGCCGATCTTGTCCATCTCGTCGCGAACAATCTGCGTGATCTTCAGCTTCGATTTTTGCCCCAGGAACAGGAATGAATACAGTCCAGCCGCTAGCTGGCGGATGTATCCAGCGCGCACCAGGTACTTGTGGCTGGCGACTTCAGCATCAGCCGGCGCCTCGCGCAACGTGGGAATGAAGAGTTGGGACCAGCGGTACATAACGTCCTGCTCTTTCTTACTTAACAGAAATTTTTATTCTAAAGGAAGGAGCTGGCGATTGTTCTTAAAGCCGCAAATGGCCGTCATGCTCGGCCTGGTTCCCGCCAGTTTATCGGGTGGCAAGCCAGATAAGATCAGATATAGCGGTGCGTCCGCCTACTCCACTTCCTGCTTGGCGCGGTAACCGTCGCGCGCCACAACCACGTATTTCACGTCTTTGCCTTTCTGGTCGTGGATCTTCAGCGCGTGGCCTTCGCCATCGGTCAGCTCAACCTTTATTTTGCGGTAGGTGCCGTCCTGCTTGGCGTTGGTGGGGTGGTAGGCGAGGATGTACTGGTTGCGGATGGATTGCGCGATATCGGCGAAGATCTCACGGAATTCGGCCTCGAACTTGGGGAAGTAGGCGCGCCCGCCGGTCATTTGCGCGAAGGTTTTCATCTGGTTGTCCGCTTGGAGGTAGTCGAGCCGAGTGATAGATCCCATGTAGGGGTCGGCAATCGTGCGGACGTACTGGCCAGTGCCGATCGCAAAGATGGTGATGTTGCGAGTCTCGCGCAACTGCTTCAACACATGATCGTAGTTCAGCTTGCTGAAGGTATCGCGGCCGCTGGAGATCAGAATGATGTACTTGCGGCCCTGTATGCGATCCAGGCGGTCCACGACATCGTAAAGCGCGTCAAAAAGGTTGGTCTCGCGCCAGGTGGGGATGGCGAGCTGCCGCAGGGCGCCGAACACTTCACGCTTGTCCTGGGTGAAGTCCACCAGAATGTGCGGCTTCATATCGTAGTACATCACCGCCACCCAATCGTCCGGCTTGAGCGAATTGGCAAAAGTGTATGAGGCGTTCATCGCGTCATAGACGAAGTAGTAATTGGTGGCAGCAAACTCCGTCAGCAGCACCGCAGTGATGGGCGCGTTTTGCGTCAGGTTGAAGCCGGAAATTCTCTGCGGCACGCCATCTTCCAAAACACGGAAATTCTCCGCCTTAAGTCCGGGGATGAACTGGCCTTCCTTGGTGGTGACCAGCACCGGTACGTTCACCAGCGGCACATCCACGCGCAGGGAGTAGTCCGGCATGCCCTCCGGTTTCTTGGGCGGCTTTGGCTTCTCCGGTGGCGGCTCCTCTTTCTTCTTGGGAATCGCCATCGGGCCGACCTCACTTTGCGGCCCGCCTGCCTCCGGCAGCGGCTCGGCTGACGGCTGCTGCCGGGTCTCGGGCGCGCTAGATTGACCAGCCAACGGCAACACCAACCCACCAGCAATTACCACGCAGGCCAGCAGGACCCCGAGAATTACCGCAAAGGACCTAGTTCGGTTGAGGAGGAAAAAGTTTGGATTGAAGCACATAGCTGGCCGTCCAGGAGCGGCTCTCTATGCTACTATAGATGCTCAATTCCAGAGTTTTGACTTCGTTTCCGCACAATCTACCCGTCCGGGGCTCGCGTTAACCTCGGTTT
>DASQXC010000089.1:0-4995 GCA_035639935.1 Terriglobales bacterium | reverse complement strand
AGGTAAACAACCCCGCGGGTCAAGAGCCGAGGCCATCTGACCCCAATAGACATACCATCTCGGGCGGTTTAGGTACTTTCCACACTTACGATGTCGCCAGCGATCCCGATGTCGCTTTCGATTCGCAGGGAAGGGGCTTCTTCAGTTGCGCTGCTTTCGACGTTTTCACGAACGCGAGCATGCTCTTCGTGGCGGAGTCGCCGCTGGGCGCGCAGGGGTCGTTCTTCTTCAACATCGGGACCTTCAGCCGAAATTTCGTCGTGGTGGAAGACAATAACCCTGAGGTTTTCCACGATAAGCCGTTCATCACCACGGACGGCTACAGTTATAGTCCCAACCGCGACAACGTGTACGCGACCTGGACGGTCTTCCGATTCAGCCCCGACTGCGGTCCGCGGCCCAACCCAGGCGCGGAGGAGCGCTATTGTGAATCTCCGATCTTCGGCTCGATGTCCACGGATCACGGCCGCACTTGGTCCACGCCCGAAGAAATCAGCGGCGTATCCCCCACACTTTGCTTTTTTGGAAACTTCTTCTCTCCCGCGTTAAGCGCCAATGCGTGCAACTTTGATCAGGGTGCCGATCCGGCCGTGCTGCCGAATGGCGATCTGGAAGTGGTCTTCAACAATGGGAACACGTCAGCCGATAATCCCAATGGCCAGCAACTGGGGGTGCACTGTCATCCCACGGGAAGCTCTCCCGCGGGCACCGCACACCTGAATTGTGCCGCTCCCAGCAAGGTCGGCGACGACATTGTGGTGGGTGAGCCGCGGTGTAATTTCGGACGCGGCCTGGAAGAATGCGTGCCAGGAGCGTACATTCGCACCAACGATTTTCCGCGTATCGCCGTGGATCGGAGCAACGGACACCTTTACGCGACCTGGCAAGATTACCGCCATGGTGAATACGACATTCAGCTTTCCCAATCTACCGACGGCGGTTTCACCTGGACGTTTAACTTCACCGTGAACCCCGATCGCGGACTCGATCACTATTTCGCCGCCATTGACGTTGCCCGAAAGCACGGCAACTCAGAAGCTCGCGACGATCGCGTCGGTGTTAGTTATTATCGAACGGAGCGCGTTCCGAACGAGGATGTCACACCGCCCACCGGGTTTGCCCCTTGCGCAATTCCATTGAATGCAAACCCAACCATTTGTCAGCCAGGCGTAGGTGCGAAGAATTCGGATTATGTGTTGGCTGGTGGCAGCGAGCTTGCGACGCCTTACAACTTCAAGGTCATATCGCCCGTCTTCCCGCCGCCGGACGGCATCCAGACCGGCTTCAATGGCGATTACAGTGGATTAATCGTAAAGACGGTCAGTGACGCACACCCTATCTGGTCGGATACCCGCAACGTTGATCCCTATGCACCGCAGAATGGTGTCCTCCACGATGAGGATATTTTTAGCCTCAATACTGCGCTTCCTAATGGACAGGCCGAGCCGAGCGTCGGCCAGATTGGCGAAGGTGCAAGAATCACGGGAAGACAAAGAAGTAACGACCGTCAATCGGCTTTCAAGTAAGCAGTGGCGAAGAGCCGCCTATGGGTGGCCTTCATCAAAAGCTATCGCCAACTAGACACTACCCGTCGGATCTTTTGTTAGAATCCCACTCCCCTATGCCTGCTCGGCATTCCAAGCTTCTGCTCGTCTGCCTGCTGTTGCCTATGTTTTCTGTGGCTGCGCTCGAGCGGCAGCCGAATGCCGACTACCGTGCTCGTCGTGTGGCTCTCGCGCGCAAAACCAATGGCGGCCTAGTGGTCTTGTTTGCGGCGGTCGAGTCTGAAGGACCTAACAATCTCTATGGCTTCCGCCAGGACAACAACTTCTATTACCTCAGCGGCCTGAACGAACCCGGCGCGGCTGTAATCATCGCGCCGGAAGTGGCCGGCGAAGCTAAGCAAGCAGGGCACCCCTATACCGAAATCCTCTTCCTGCCGGCACACAATTCCTTCCAGGAAAAGTGGACTGGGCCCAAGCTGGGGCCCGAGAACCCCGGATCGCGCAACCTCACTGGTTTCGATCGCGTCGAGGTGCTGGACAAAATCCGGGAGGAGTTGGTGCGCCTGCTGCCTCAACCGCGTGCTAGCGTGTACTCCGATGTCCCGGAGTCACCGCAACAATCAGCTTCGACGATTGGGCTCGAGTGGCTGCGCCGTGCCAACGGCTTTCCCGCGTACGTCTCGCTAAAAGATGTGAATCCCATCCTCGCCGAGATACGCCGGGTGAAAGACGCAGGCGAGATTGCCCTCATCCGCAAGGCAACCGAGGCCTCGATGGCCGGGCACCTGGCGGCTATGAAGGCCATGAAGCCGGGGGTCACCGAGCGGCAGATCCAGGCGCTCATCCAATACGAATTTCAGAGACGTGGCTGCGAGCGTCCGGCCTATGCTCCCATCGTGGGCGCGGGGTTCAATTCGACCGTACTGCATTACTCCGATGATTCGGCCACAATTCAGGCAGGAGAGGTGGTGGTGATCGATGTCGGCGGCGAATATTCGATGTACGCCACGGACATCACGCGCACGCTCCCCGCCAGCGGCAAGTTTACCCCGCGCCAGCGCGAGATCTACAATATTGTGCTGGGAGCACAGGAGGCGGCGATCAAAGGCTTCCGCGTCGGCCACTCCATAATGAGCGGTGACGCTCCCGACACGCTTTATAGCCTCGCCCACAACTACATCAATACGCATGGCAAAGACCTGCACGGCAAACCACTAGGGCAATATTTCATTCATGGGCTCGGGCATTTCGTCGGGCTCTCTGTGCACGACGTGGGCGGCGCCACGGTCCCATTGGACAAGGGCATGGTCTTCACCTTGGAGCCTGGAGTCTACATCCCGGAGGAGAAGCTCGGAGTGCGCATCGAGGACCTGTTTTATGTGGACGACAACGGAAGCTTGGTGCAGCTTAGTGCCGGATTGCCGCGTACAGTGGACGAGATTGAAGCTGCTATGGCCGGGCGCTAGCCCTGGTTTCTGATATCCTTGCGCATTGTGTCCGTCAAGGTCCTGTACATCCTGCTGGTCATCGGCACGGGGTTAGTGTTGTGGGCGGCGGTAGCCATGTACTTGCGCGTACGTCGGCACCTGCGGGCGTCTTCTGATCATGTCCTGCGGGAGGCCCTGCGCGAGATCCAGCGGCAGCAGAAGTTCAGGAAAGGATGACGGAAAAGCACTCATGAAGAGCGCAACCGGACTATTCGGCCGGGCGCAAAGCGCGGCGTGGTGGGTTGAGACGGGGCTGGTAGTGAGCGGCAGTTTCTTCGTGGCGCTGTGCGCGCGAGTTACTGTGCCGCTGCCCTTCACTCCGGTGCCTCTGACCTTGCAGAACTTCGCCGTGTTGCTGGTCGGGTTGCTGCTGGGCAGCCGTCGCGGCTTTTTGGCTCTGGCCTTATACCTTCTGGAAGGCGCTTCTGGCCTGCCGGTATTCAACCCCAAAGGTCCCGGCGGTATCGCGCAATTGCTGGGCCCCACCGGCGGATACCTTATGGCATATCCTCTGGTAGCGCTCGTCAGCGGCCGGATCGCTGAACGCGGCGTCAGCAGCTTTCGTCGCAATGCTGTTGCAGCCGTTGTTGGCGAAGTGGTGTTGTTCGCTGGTGGGCTCGCTTGGCTGAGCGTGTGGAGCCGTGGTTCGTGGCGGCAAGCGGCGTATTTCGGGCTGTATCCGTTTGTGTTCGCCGAACTGGCGAAGGTCATGGCAGCGGCAGGGCTGGCGCAGCGCCTGCCGCGGCTGTGGAAAGCTCAACAACCATGAGTACGGCCGTTTCCACCGCTTTGCGCGAGATCAGCATTGCCCACAGTCCCGACTCCGACGACGCCTTCATGTTCTACGCGCTGGCCACCAACAAGGTGCGCGCCAGCGGCATCAAGTTCACGCACACGCTGTATGACATCGAAACCCTCAATCGCAAGGCGCTTGATGGCTTCTACGACGTGACCGCCATCTCATTCCACGCTTATCCGTACATTCAAGAAAAATACGTACTGCTCGCGAGCGGTGGCAGCGTGGGCGAGGGTTATGGGCCGACGGTGGTCGCGCCGAGGATGTACTCGCCTGAGGGGATCAAGTGGGCGCGTGTCGCTGTCCCAGGAAGGCTAACGACGGCGTATCTAATGTTGAAGCTGTTCGCGCCCGAGACCGAGACCGTCATCGTGCCCTTCGACAGGATCGTTCCTGAAGTGCTTGCTGGTAAATACGACGCCGGTCTGATTATCCATGAAGCCCAGCTTACTTTTGACAAATGGGGCCTCCACCGGATCGTGGACCTTGGCAGATGGTGGTACGAGACCACAGGGCTGCCGCTCCCCCTCGGTGGCAATGCCATTCGTCGCGACCTGGGGCTGGAGCTGACGGTGAACGTGGCGCGCACCATCAAGCAGAGTATCCAATATGCGCTCGACCATCGCGACGAAGCGCTGAATTACGCGATGCAGTTCGCCCGCGAACTCGACCCTTCTCTTGCCGACAAGTTTGTCGGCATGTACGTCAACGAGCGCACGCTGGACTACGGCCAAGATGGCCGCGCCGCCGTGCGCCGGCTACTGAAGATGGGCTATGAGGCAGGAGTCATTCCGCACCGCGCGAACATCGAGTTCGTTGAGTGAGCCGCAATCAGGGCACCCGCAGATCTCTTAAAGAATTGTCATCCCGACCGAGGGCTTCAGCCCGAGTGGAGGGACCCTGCGTTTGAAAACAGTGCGCTGGGATCCATCCCTTCGATCCAGGCAAGCCTCGTCTACCGGTGTTGTGCTCCCACACTCGCCTGCGGAAATGATCGGCCACGCTTGTGCAGAGCCCTGCGGTAATGAAGCCGCTGTCGCTGTTGAAACACAAGGTCCCTCCGCTCGGGCTGAAGCCCTCGGTTCGGGATGACAATTTGATTATGAGGTCACTCTACCTCGCGCGCAAACGAGAACACCGGCTCGATATCCACGGGAACGTTATTGGCCGCGGCCAGCGCGGACTTCAGCTCAGCCGGCATGGTGTC
>DASQXC010000088.1:0-9879 GCA_035639935.1 Terriglobales bacterium | reverse complement strand
GCCTGCGGCAGTTTGGCGGCATCTTGCGCTGGCTGGCGCCCGACGCAGCGCTGGAGAGTGATGAACTCCAGCTCGTGTTGTTCCGCACCGCGAGCCGTGCCTCCTATTGTCTCTACCTGTTGCGCGCGCTGCTCGAACGGCGCTGGAAGACGCCTGGTGTGGACCTGGTGTGCGCACGCCAGGCCGTCTGCGGGGCCATTGCGGGAGAGCCCGCAGGCAATATTTATGTCCAGGCGGACGGAGAGCTTCTCGGCGGTTTGCCAGTGCGCTTCAGCACCGTACCCCAAGCCCTGACGTTGCTCGTGCCGAAAGGACTTTGCCACAGAGACACAGAGCGGATCGGGTCATCGGGTGATCGGGCCATCTGATTTGCCACAGCATCCTTCGGACCGCTTGCTGTCGTCCCGGAGCAAGTGGGAATGCAAAATTTCCGACGACCCGACTTCCAGATGACCCCGATTCCGCGGGTCGGGATGTTACACTCGTCCAGCTTCATCGGACGTGGACCCGATCACGCACATGCTCACTGGCGCCTGCATCAGCCGCGCCGGGTTGAACCGCAAAACCGGCCTCGCGACCGTTACGCTGGTGCTCGCGGCCGAAATCCCAGATATTGATATCATCTACGCCCTCCGGGGTCCGGTGGAAGCGCTACAGCATCATCGCGGCTGGACCCATTCATTCGTCGGGGCACCCGTAATGGCCGGTCTGGCGTTGTCTGTCGTATGGACCTGGAACCGGCTTGTCCGCAGATCGAGGCCCGATCCGGACCGACCGGTGCTCCTGGGAGCAAGACGGCTGCCGGTGCGCTGGGGAGTGCTCTACGGCATCGCCCTGCTAGGGCCGCTCAGCCATATTCTGCTCGACTACACCACGGCTTACGGAGTACGCATGTTCGAGCCGTTCTCCTACCGCTGGTACGAATGGGACACGGTCTCCATCATCGAACCGTTCATGTTGGGTGTGCTAATTCTTGGGCTGACACTGCCGTCACTGTTCGCGCTGATCCACGAAGAGATTGGCGCGCAACAGCCCAAGTTCCGCGGGCGAACAGGCGCGATTGTGGCGCTGGCAGCCGTCGCCCTGATGTGGGGAGTGCGCGACTTCTATCATCGACGAGCCGTCTTGGCCTTGCATGCCCGTACCTACGAAGGGGAGGACCCGCTACACGCTTCCGCTTATCCGTATCCCTGGAATCCGTTCCTATGGCACGGGGTCGTCGAGACGAACGATTTCTATCAGATACTGCTGGTGGATTCTGGGCACGGTGAGGTCGATCCTGGGCACCGCGCGCGCACCTATTACAAATCGGAGGAGACGCCGGTACTGGAGGCGGCGAAGAGATCGTCTCTAGGGCGCGTGTATCTGGACTGGGCCAAGTATCCGCTCATCGTCACCGAACCGCTGCCGGAGCACGATGTTGCATACCGCGTGCGGTTTCTTGACCTGCGCTATAGCTACCCAGGACGCCGCCCAACGCGGCTCGGCGCATCTGTGGATCTCAGCAACAACCTCGAAGTCGTGGGACAGCGTTTCGGTCCTAGACAGCAGAAATAATTCTGCCGAGCAGATAGAGCGTTTGCCCATCCTGGGAAACCGCAGCAATCTCATCAGCAACTCGCTGACGTGATGCCAAGAAGTTTTTAATCCCGTAGCAATGTGGTGTTCAGAGAATGTCTTCTGCCGAGCAAACCGCCATTTTCCGGCCTCGCGACTCGGAGCTGCGCCGGCAGCTCACCGCCGGGCAAATGGCCATGGTGGGCGTGGGCGGCTCCATTGGCACCGGGCTGCTGCTGGGATCCGGGGCGGCCGTGCGCATCGCGGGACCGGCCGTCATCCTCAGCTTCGCGGCCGCCGCCCTTATTACCTGGACGGTGACCATGGCCCTGGGCGAGATGGCCAGCCTGCACCCCTCGCCGGGCGCCTTCGGCACCTATGCCGAGCTCTACCTCAACCCTTGGGCCGGGTTCATTTCTCGCTACGGATTCTGGCTGGCAATCGCTATCGCTATCGGCGGCGAACTGGTCGCGTCGGCAACCTACATGCACTATTGGTTCAAGGGCGTGCACGCCATTGTTTGGATCGTGCTCTTCGCTGCTGGCCTCATTGGGGTCAACCTGCGCAGAGTGGGTGATTACGGAAAGTTCGAGTACTGGTTCGCGATGATCAAGCTGGTCACCATGCTTGCCTTCATAACGCTGGGCGCAGGGCTGCTCGTTACGCGCCACGTACCGCCCCGATACACCGCAGCTGGCGGATTCTTTCCCAACGGCCACAGCGCGCCGCTGCTTGCCATGTCATTTTCCCTGTTTACCTTCGCGGGGATCGAGATGGTCGCTATCTCGAGCGGGGAATCGCGCTCCCGCCGGGACATCGCACGCGCCGTCCGCCTCGCATTCGGACTGCTTACGGTGGTGTACATGGGCGCCATTGTCGTGTTGGTCGGGGTGATGCCGTGGAACGGGGCCGCTGTGACGGAAAGCCCGTTCGTCACTGTGTTCCGTCATGTCGGATTACCCGCCGCTTCGCACATCATGAACTTCGTGGTGCTGAGCGCCGCGCTCTCTGGCGCGAACGCCAGCCTGTACGTGGATTCGCGGACCCTATTCTCACTGGCCCGCGGCGGCTATGCCCCGGCAGGGCTGGGGACGCTGACCGCCGCCGGAGCGCCGCTGCGCGCCCTACTGATCTCGTCGTTCGGGATCATCGTCGCCGTGGTGATGGCGAAATGGGCACCGCAGGACGCATTCGTTTATCTGCTTGGCGCAGCACTCTTTGGAGCGATGCTGGCCTGGCTAGTCGCCTTGGCCGCACACGTACGCTTCCGCGCCCGCCTGGCGCCCGCGGAACTCTCGGCGCTGCCGATGCGCTCTCCCGGCGGCGCAACCGCTTCCATCATTGGTTTCGTTGCCATCGTCGCCTCACTGGTCGCGACCTGGTGGTACTCGCGCGTCACCGTGCTCAGCGGCTTGGTGTACCTCGTGGGCCTGAGCACAGCATACTTGCTGGCGAGGGCGAAGCGGAAGCAACCGCACATCCCGGCACGCGATTAGAATATCTTCCCGTGCCCGATGACCTGCTGCGCTATCGCGCCGAATTCCCCATCGTGGAGACCAGCACCTATCTCATCAGCAACTCGCTGGGCGCGCTGCCGCGTGCGGTGTACGACGCGCTCCAGGAATACGCAGAAACCTGGGCGACGCGCGGGGTGCGGGCTTGGGAAGAAAGCTGGTGGATGCTGGCCGCCCAGGTGGGCGACGAGATTGGCGCGCTCATGAACGCGCCCCCGGGCTCGGTCTCCACTCACCAAAACGTTACGACCTGCCAGGCGGTCGTGGCCTCCTGCTTTGATTTCGCCGGCAAGCGCAACAAAATCGTCTACGACGACCTGAACTTTCCCTCGGTGATGTACTTCTGGGAGGCGCAGCGACGACGGGGCGCGCGCGTGCATATGGTTAAGACCGATGGCGTGCACGTCCCGCTCGAGCCACTGCTCGAGGCGATCGACGATCAGACGCTGCTCGTGCCCGTCTCGCACGTCAGTTTTCGCAGCGCCTATCTGCAGGATGCGAAAGCAATCGTCGAAAAGGCGCAGCGCGTGGGTGCGCGCGTCCTGCTCGACGTCTATCATTCCGCAGGTACTGTCGCGCTCGACGTGCAGGAGCTCAACGTTGACTTTGCCACCGGCGGCGTCCTCAAGTGGTTGTGCGGCGGGCCGGGCGTCGGCTTCCTGTACGTACGTCCCGACCTCGCCCCGAAGCTCGAACCCACATTCACCGGCTGGCACGCCCACGAGAATCCCTTCGGCTTCGAAGTCGGCCCGATCCGCTACACCGAGGGGCCGTACCGTTTCATGAATGGCACGCTGCACGTGCCGGCGCTCTACGCCGCGCGTCCAGGGCTGAAGATCATCCGCGAGATCGGCGTGGAGCGCATCCGAGAAAAATCCAAACGGCAGACGGCGAAGCTGATGGCGATGGCCGAGCAGCGCGGTTGGCGTGTGAACACCCCGCGCGATCCTGAGCGGCGTGGGGGGACTGTCTCCATCGACATGCCCAACTCGCAGCAGGTCGCGGCCGAACTGATCAAGCGCAACATTCTCGTGGACTGGCGGCCCAACGCCGGTGTCCGCATCGCGCCGCATTTCTATAACCGGGACGAGGAGCTTGGGCTGGCCATCACCGCGGTGGACGACATTCTGGCGAGCATGAGAATGCTCGCAGGACCATAGCTGGACTGTTAATTAGCTATGGGAGTAATCCAAATTATTCATTACCCATTACCTTGTATTCTGCCGGGCAGGAACCTAAACTAGCTCTTTTAATAGCACCACCAAGGAGGCAATCGTCATGGGTCAAGAAATCATGCGTGACACCGGGACGGAGATCGAAAATGAAACCCAGCCGCTCCGCACTTCCTACGACTCCGGCTACGAACATAGCTGGGAACACTGGGCTGCTCTTCGTCACTTGGTCGAAGAAGCGGAGAGGCGCACTGATGCTTGACATTTCGCCTATTATTCGCCCATACTTCGGGCGTCATGGCCATCACCAAACGGCAGCGGGAGATTTACGACTTTATCGCCCGATTTGTGGCCGAGCGCGGCTATTCGCCATCGTTCGAAGAGATCGGCGAGGGCACGCGCCTTAGTTCGCTGGCCACCGTCCACAAGCACATTTCCAATCTTGAGAAGAAGGGGCTGCTCAAGCGCGATTACAACCGCAGCCGCTCGATTGACGTGCTGCCGCCTCGAGGCGCACTGAAGAAGTCAATGGCGGTCGGGGCGAGCGCGGGCGTCGAGCTGCCGCTGATGGGACACATCGTCGCCGGGCAACCGGTGGAGTCGCTGCAAAACCCGGAGACCATCTCGCTTGCGGACTTTACTCGCTCAAAGGAAGTCTTCGTGCTCCAGGTGCGGGGCGATTCCATGCAGGATGAGGCCATCCTCGACGGCGACTACATCCTGGTGGAAAAAACCGGTGCGGTGCGCAACGGCGAGATCGTGGTCGCATTGGTGGACGGGATGGAAACTACTCTCAAGCGCATTTACAAAGAAGGGGACAAAGTGCGATTGCAGCCTTCAAATACCAGCATGCAGCCGGTTATCGTACCCGCAGTCGCGGTGCAGGTGCAGGGGAGGGTGGTTGGGGTGTTAAGAAAATACTAAGCCTTCGCTCCAAACTCGAAACTGCAACGAAAAGACCAGTCAGTCACGGGACTCGGAATGACGGCGACACCCGCCCTTAACCAGAAATGTGCTTATCGAGCGCTTTTTGGATGGTTTCTTTTGGAACATAGCCCACGATCTGTTCCTGAACTTTGCCGCCCTTGAAGATCAACAACGTCGGAATGCCGCGGACGCCGTAGCGCTGCGGTGTGGCAACGTTCCTGTCCACGTCCATCTTGCCGATCTTGATCTTGCCGCTATAAGCGGTAGCGACTTCCTCCACGATGGGCGCCAGCGCTTTGCATGGACCACACCATGCGGCCCAGAAGTCCACCATCACCGGCTGCTCCGACTTGAGCACGTCGCGGTCGAAACTGTCGTCTGTCAACTCCAGAATTCCGGTGTTTGCCATTTTCCCTCCGAAATCAATACTATCGCGCCGCTCGAAACGTTATCGTAACACTTTTACTTGGATGCAGAAGTCTCCGAGAAGTCGCAAAGACAGCAGGCAGCCTGCAACCGTACCTGCGGCGATTCCTATCCTTCGATGCTGGCGGCTGAATCCCGATCGCGGATTCCTAAATGCAAATTAAAAGCGCCCTGAACTTTTCATTCAGGACGCCCACGGCAGCCCTCCCCCAGAACTGCCTGACTACGGGCGTCAGTCTAGGGCCGGACAGTGTCATCTGTAAACATAACTAAGGTAACGTGAAGGTAACCGGCTATTGCCACGCGCCCCTAGTCGCCCTAAGAGCGGTGTTCAGCGGCTGATCTTTATGGCCAGTGAGACGCGCCGGGCGTCAGTGCCGTCGCTCCGGGACCCTCAACGTGGGGTTGCAACGCGTTCATCGGCGCAGTGCTCCGCCAGCATAACCATCTGGTACAATCCGCTGCTTAGATTCCCAGACAGGCGAGGCCCCATGTCGCTCAAGCGCTTTCTAGTATTTGCATTCGATCCTGCCCATGCCGCCGGAGGATGGCGCGATTTTCGCGGTGACGCCGATACCAAGGAGGAAGCGGAAAGGCTGGCGGAACGACATCACGGCCGTATTCAGATCGTTGATACCGCCTTCCAGGAAAAGGTTGGCAGCACGCCCGTCCATCTCGTCTACACCATGTACCGGGAATTTGAATACCAGGAACATTAGGGTTGGGTACGCAGGCCATCGAAGGCTCCAGCGTTCCTCCTGACCGGGATTTCTTGCTCGGCAGAAGCATGATTTATCAGCAGCAGATCTCCCTTCGTACCAGCGGTCACGGAGACATGCACGACCTGACTGGGCAAGTAAGCGCCATGGTGGCCGCATCCGGCGTCCGAATCGGCACGGCCACCATTTTCAACGTCGGCAGCACCGCCGCGGTCGGGACGATCGAGTTCGAACCCGGCCTGAAAGGTGATCTACCGGAAATCTTGGACAAACTCATCCCGCCCAGCCGCAATTACGGCCATGAGCAGACCTGGCATGATGGGAATGCCCACTCGCATTTGCAAGCCACGCTGCTGGGTGCCTCACTTTCCGTACCCGTAAATAGCGGCAAGTTGGTGCTGGGCACATGGCAGCAAATCATACATCTGGAATGCGATGTGCGCGGGCGGCAGCGAACGCTCGTGGTCACCATTATCGGCGAATAATTGAGGAAGCTCACGGCTGGTCGCCGGCATCTATCTTTGTCTGTATGAAGCTCGGTGAGGCTATGGACCGCGGACGGATTCTCTTGACTCCGATAGCCGGCCGCTTCGTGAACGACACCGGCACGGCAGGCTGCGTGATGGGTATGGCGGCGGTAGGCGCAGATGCGCCGTTGGTGCTGCGTGCGGCGTCATCGCTCAAGAACGTGGTGGCATCGGAAATTATTCGCCATCGCTGGCCATGGCTGATGAGCTTCCGCCGCTACACGCTTTTGTGTACGTGCAAGATCCCGAACCGACGACTCGGCCTGACCGGCTGGCGCTACCGCGCATTGGACATCATCATCCACACCTTCGACGAGCACGTCGCTGGTTCGGTTGCAGGGCTTGAGCAGCTCATTGCGTGGGTGCGGCGCGTCGAGCCGCGAGATCCGCTACACGAAGTCTTCGACCGGATTCCAGTCAAGGAGCCACTTCCTGCCGCGGAAGAATGGGGCACCTCGGAATCGACCGTCGAGCAGTCGGACGAAATCTGCGTGTAAATCAGCCGTCCCGTACAAAATAAACAACCATCTGTCATCCTGAGCGCCCCTGAAAGGAGCGCAGCGAGCCAGGGCAAGCGCGGCACAAGCCGCGTCTCGCCGGTATTCACCATCACACCAGGTCGATTTCAGTTCTCCAATTTTTCCACGCTGCATGCGATCTGATTACCGGGTTTCAATGTTCACCGGGTCCGCAGTGACCTAGGCAACCCGGCGATTACCGGAAACAGATTTGGTTGCACGTTGCATCAAAAATTTTTGATAGCAACAAACGTCTCTCGAGTGTGTCCAATAGGGTAGAAAGCAGGAGTAAACGGGTCGGAGGTGACAGATGGGAGAAAAGTTCAACATAGCGGAGTTGGCCAATCTAAGAAATGAGTTGGTCCGGGGAGGGCTGGATCTACAGCAGGCGGGTGAACTGCTGCAGCTCTTCCTGATGGGGCATGGATACGGGGTTTCTCGGGACGCGGCGCGCGATGCCGCTGGCCGCGTTGGCTGCGCAGGCTTGTCTCTGGAAGTGATTCAACAAGAACTGGAGCATCTCGCACTGGCGATGTAACGGCAGCCACAGAGCGCCATGAGCAAGGCCGGGCTGACCAGCCCGGCTTTTTGCTGCGCCTTATCTGACGAAACCGGCAACGAACATCACACCGAAAATGAGGGCGAATCCCAACTCCATCCATCCCAGGCGGCGCACCTGCAGAGGACGCGGTTTCTCGAAGAACCAGGCGGCGCCGCGCAGCAGCATAGGATGGAAGGCCAGCAAGCTCATGTTGGGCAACAAGTGGTCGTAGAAGAAGACGACCAGTAGAACAACAGTGAGGACCTCGGTCACGAGGAAACCTCCATCCGCGCGCCAGCCGTTCCCTAAGCCCCGCCACTTGCGCATTGCGGATGCGCAATTGCACCATGTGGACCTGGTTGGCGGCGAACAGCCAGTTGGCGAGCCAGATCATCAGCGCCGTACCGTCGGACCGGCCGGTCGAGACGTAATACGCGCCTGCGGCGCAGCCGTTAATCCGACCAGACCAGCTATCTGTGAGGCCATGCGAGTTGCCCGCCCGAGCTTGCGTAGGAGCGCTTGCGGCTCCGAAGGACAAGGCGGCAATCGCACCCAGCATTACCCAGACGAGGGTTGCTTCCGCCCCATAGCAGCGCCGCGAGCGCGATTGCAGCCACGGCCGAATAGCCAAATGCAGCCGCCATCACCAGACGCCATTCGAGAGGACCGGCGATCCGCTGCGCCGATACCCCTAGCACAGCTTCACCCGGGGGCGAGGCAGAACAGCGAGATAGCAGCCAACAGGAATGCCACCAGCGGGACCGCATCGCCTCCACGCAGAAGGCCAATGGTTGCGCCCGTAGACAGGGGCACGAGCAGGATACCCCAGGCGCCGTGCTCGCGCGGCAGCACGAAGGAGCGACGCCGCACGGCGTTCACAAGTCGAAGATCGGTAAGGGCATCAGACATTGTTTTAGCGAATACAACGAGTAGAAAATGTTGAACCGACGGAAGCGCGGGCCGCAAGCCTGCGCAAAATGTATGCGGCGCTTCCACCGGCTACACCAAACTTACGATAGATCAGTGGCCGGTAACCGTAGCACACCAGTGGATGCAGCGCAGATTGCTGCATCCTCTTCCTATGAGGATACTTTCCGGTCCGAAAACGTGATGTGACCGGCGTCACAGGTTGCGGTTCAATAATCACACCACGGGGGAGACAATCACGCCTTCAGCTTCTCCGTGAAAGTCTTGCCGAACTTCTCCAGCTTAGGGGCGATCACAAACCGGCAATAGGGCTGCTCCGAGTTCTCGTTGAAGTAGTTCTGATGATAGTCCTCGGCGACGAAAAAAGCCGTTGCCGGTTCGATTGCGGTGACGATAGGCGCCGAGAACTTGTGCGCCGCCCTCAGTTCGGCAATGATCTGCTCAGCTTCACGGCGCTGCTCTTCTGAGTTGTAGAAGATCACGGAGCGGTACTGCGTTCCCACATCGTTGCCCTGCCGGTTGAGCGTGGTTGGATCGTGGACGGCAAAGAACACATCGAGAAGGTCGCGGTAGCTGGCTTCGTCTGGGTCGAACGTCACGCGCACAACCTCGGCGTGACCTGTTGTCCCGGTACAGACCTGCTTGTAGGTGGGGTTCTCGACATGGCCTCCCATGTAGCCCGATTCCACCGATTTGACGCCCGCGACGCGCTGGAAGACGGCTTCCAGGCACCAGAAACATCCTCCGCCGAAGATTGCGGTTTGAAGCTCGGACATAAGTTCTTCGATGCAGTGAAAGGCCAGAAGTTCCAGGGCTTACCGGGATTCGTGTAGCCTTGTTTGGGCTGTCGGGCGGTTGCTTCGCAGACGATGCGCGGGATCCTGGGCGGCCGACATTTAGCAGGAGTCCGTCTATGGCTAGCCGACGAGATGCTCGTAATCTCTGGTTGGTTACCAAAGTTTGCACCCGCCCGACAAATGCCATCAGCGAATCGAGCAATGCCGTCGTAAGATACGCCACAACAGAATGCCGCATTCCCCGGAAAGATGAG
>DASQXC010000087.1:0-3320 GCA_035639935.1 Terriglobales bacterium | reverse complement strand
TCGGGCAGCGACTCCAGGCGGTCGCGCTCGATCCAGCCACGATCAGCGAGCCGCTCTAAGCTGATGAGCAGCGGGTTTCCAGCAAAGGCAGAAATCGCAGAATACGGGGAATTTTCCTTTGCCGGCGGACCGAGCGGCAATATCTGCCACAGTCCCTGCCGTGCGGCCGCCAGGAACTCCACGAATTCATAGGCGGCGGGACCGAGGTCGCCGATGCCGCCCCGGGAAGGCAACGAGGTGGGATGGAGCAGAATGCCGGACGCTCGCTCGAAGGACATGAGTTACTAGTCAAATAGCCACAGAGGCACAGAGCAAATTCTGTCAGCGACTTGGTTTTGGCCCTGCTCCGAAGATAATCACTCCAGCTCCCGGCCAAAACACTCCTTCGAATCCTTACTCTGTGCCTCGGTGTGTCTGTGGCATTTCTTGTAATGACGTGGTCGTTTGGCTAGCCGACTTATCCGCCCGCTTGGCCGAAGCGGGGATTCCTCAGCCGTTCGCGTTCTTCTTTGTTGTAGCGGATCTTGCCGCCGTTTTCCATGCCGGCCCGCAAACTGTTTGCAAAGTTCTCCAGCACTTCTTCCCGTTTCTTCTGCAACAGGCTTTCGCGGATGCGGTCCTTCGACGAGGCGAACTGGTCGGGGCTGGGCTCCTGGCGTTCCACCACGCTGAACACAATCCCGCTGCGTCCGGTATTGATCGGTGCACTGATGTCCCCCGGCTTCATGTCAAAAGCCGCTGCGGCTTGGCCCGACATCGCTCCAATGTCCGGCACCTGGCTGCTGCGCGTGACCAATTCGCTGGTCTTGAGCGTGGCGCCAAGTTCCTTGGCCGGCTTCTTCAAATCATGGCCCGCGCGGGCGCGGTCGGAAAGTTCCTGTATCTGCTTCTGCAACAGTTCTGTAGCGCGCTCCTGCTTGAAATCGGATTCGACGCGGACCCGCACGTCCTCAAAAGTCGGCTTCTGCGGAGGCTTGACCTCGACCACCTGAAATATCACCCTGCCCTGCGGAATGGTCGTCATCTCCGGTGGGTCTTTGACATGCGCGCTGAACACCGCATCCATAAGCTCCGGCGCAGCGCCCACCCCGGGCAACGAATCTGTCCGGCTGAACAGGTCGCTGTGAATGACGGCTAGCCCGTATTTTGCGGCCGCTGCTTCGAGTCCTGAAGTGCGGGCAAGGGTTCGGACATCATTGGCCAGGGTTTCGGTCGCCCGCGCCGCCTTCTCCTGCCGCACAATAGGTTCGATCGCCGACTTCACCTCATCCAAGGTCTGCACGTGGGCGGTACGCTTGTCTTCCACGCGCACGATGTTGAAGCCGAGGGCGCTGCGCAGGACCTCGCTGGTCTGGCCCTTGTTGAGCGCGAAAATCTGCTCTTCGATGTCCGGGATGCGTCCGCGCCCGATCCAGCCCAGCTCGCCTCCTTTCTCCTTGCTGGGATCGTCGGACTCCTTTTTGGCGAGATCGGCAAAATTGGCGCCCGCTTTGAGCTTCTTCAGGATGCCCTCGGCCTTCTGCCTGGCAGCATCTACGGCCGTCTGATCGACTTTGCCGTCCGGGCCGGGAGAAGGCGTGCGCACCTGGATGAGGCGCAGGTCCACTTCATCCGGCACGCGATACTCGTCGCGATGCTGATTGTAGTAACGCTGCAGGTCCTCGCGCGTGACCTGCACCTGCTCGGAAACCTTGGCATGGTCGACTGCGATGTAATTCGCCTTGCGCTTTTCTGGGATGGCATTGGCGTATCGTGCCTGGTTCTTGTCGAAAAATGCCCTCAGCTCCGCCTCGCTGGGATGAATCTCGCTCATCACCTTGTCGAGGGAGAGCACCGCGTACTCCAATTTGACCTTGGTGTTCTCGCGGCGGAGTTCCTGCTCGATGTCCGCATCGGAAACACGTACTCCGCCCTCAACCAGAGCTTGCAGCTTGCGTATGAGGAGATCTTCCTTGACCTGCTGCTCGAACTGGGCTACGCCCATATTGAAATTTTGCAACACAAACTGCTCGTAGCGATCCTGGCCGACGAAGTTTCCGTTGGGGAATAACTGAGCTCCCAAAGGCCCGGAGCGCAGTTCCTCGCGTAATTCGTCGTCGGTGACGCGCAGCCCGATACGCGACGCCTCCACCAGCATGGCCTTGCGCGTCACCATCTGCTGCGCCACCTGGGCGCTCACGAACTGCAGCAGCCCCGCCGGATATCCCGCCTGGCGGATTGCCATCTGCGCGCGCTGCCGCACCTCTTGCATCGTGACTTCCTGGTCGCCGACCTTGGCGTACACGCCTTGCCCCGCTGTCCCGAAACCGAAGGCGCTGCCCAGGGTTCCGCCCGGGATGAGGGTGATCACCATGGTCGCGCTGATCAGCACCAGAAGACCGCCGAGCAGATATTTCTTCAGCGGTCCGGGTCTTTGCAGAAATCGAATCATTAAGGGAGCACTCCGGAGATCTCGAAGTCCGATTATAAACCAGTGGTGCGGTTCGCTCGGCGCGAGCGGGTTCGCGGCACAATCTTCCCGAAGATGGGGTGCCCCACCCTTGGCCGTCTTTGCCAAGGCTGGGGTTTTCAGAGTCCTCGCGACGCTAATATCTGGCTGCGCATCCAACCTCTCGTATGAAATGCATGTGGATTTTCGGCGGCATCATCATCGTGTTAATCGCGGCTACAACGTGGTCGCAACAGCGGCAAGGAGGCAGTGTCGTGAAGCTAAGCTCAACCGCCTTTCAGCCCGGGGGTGACATTCCCCGCAAATACACGTGTACCGATGCCGACGTTTCCCCAGCGCTAAGCTGGACCGATGCCCCGGCCGGCACGCAGAGTTTCGCACTCATCGCCGACGATCCGGACGCGCCTGCCGGGACCTGGGTCCATTGGGTCGCGTACGACATACCGTCCAGCACACACCAGTTGCCCGAAGGTGTTCCAAAGAGCGATTCCATTCCCGATGGCGGCGTGCAGGGCCAGAACGATTTCCGCAAGACGGGCTACGGCGGACCTTGTCCGCCCCCGGGCAAGCCCCATCGTTACTATTTCAAGCTCTATGCCCTGGACCGCAAGCTCAATTTGAAACCCGGGGCAACGAAGAAAGCCGTCGAGCAGACGATGCAGGGACACATCCTAGCCCAGGCTGAAGTCATGGGCCGATTCCAGCGTTAGCTGCGCTTGTTAGTTGATGATAATCACCACCACCGTGGAGCACGGTTGTCCTGGCTTGAAGTTGACCTGAGCGAATGCGCTTAGCGGAAACTGCGAGCCGAAATTGCCGCAGAAATTTGCGGTGGTGAAACCCAGCGCCTGCCGAAAGGTGACGACCGTCA
>DASQXC010000086.1:0-9153 GCA_035639935.1 Terriglobales bacterium | reverse complement strand
GAGGCTTCCGCCTCCCGCGCCAGCTCCGCACGAACCTTGGCGCGCGCCGGATACGAGGAACTCAGCTCCTGGTCGTAGCCGCAGGCGTTTAAAGCCGCCAGCACGCTGAACAGGGTCTCGCTGGTCTCCAGAGTCACTTTGGCGTTTTGTTGCGCCGTGCCGGGGCGCCCCAGTTGGCCATGTACGCGCTGAGGTGGGGCAGCGCCCGCCAAGGCAGTACAGAGCAGCAACATCGGAAGTGACAGGGGCAAATTGAGGCGCTTGGCGAGCCCATTCGACACCTTCGCTTCGCTCAGCTGCTCAGGGCAAGCTCTAGGCGGAGCGGCAACCCGAGGCCGAGCAAGGTGACACCCCGCCTGGAGCGAAGTCGCAGGGCCGCTGCCAAAATCCCGAGCAACACGGGGGTCCTCCAAGGGAGGGGGAGCATGACCGGGAGTCGAACGCAGAATATTCATCTTGAGGAAGGGGGGCGGAGGCTTTCGTCCACCGGACTTAAAAACAAGAGTTTACGAGTTGAGATGGAGGAGGGTCAAACCGTGTGCCATCCTTTTTCTGCAAGCCAGCATCGGAGGAGGCTTGTGCCCGAAAGAAAGCTTCAGTTTGCTCCGCCAACCTGTCCCTCGCTCGTAAAGAAGCTGTACAGACCGGGGGAGGGTGTCTTCTTTTCGGGCGTTTACCTGGCGGTACACATAGGGCACAGGGAAGCGCATCGAGGCGTCCTGTTGCGC
This sequence comes from Terriglobales bacterium, assembly GCA_035639935.1. GTDB lineage: Bacteria > Acidobacteriota > Terriglobia > Terriglobales > Acidobacteriaceae > JAHFUA01. The sequence continues at coordinate 8,425 of DASQXC010000086.1, read as the reverse complement.
AACGAGGTGTTCCCCGCCTGCCGAACCTGCCTGGAGGGGGTCGCCTTCGAGTTGATCTGCAGCGCCGGAGATTTATCAGAGGATCAGGATTTCACAGAACCCCCATCGAACCAACTCGCCAAAACGGCGTAACGAGGGCATTCCCAGGCAACTAGATTACCCTATCTTCAATCCAACCCCCCAATCTAACCCTTAAAAATTGCGTCTCGGCCGCTCCTAAGGTTTATTGTGTGTACGTTGTGAAAGGTAAGCCAGGTGAAACCGCCCGGGTATCCGGCGTGTACAAGGTCTGTCATGATTCACGTCGCCCTCCCGGTAAACGGCACCGACCTGCGCATGTCGCCGTCATTATCGAAGGCGACACCTTCCCATTTTGTAAGGGGTGCGGCAGTGCGGTTTCCTTTTTGCTGATTAAAGAGGCAATGCATTTCACGCATGATTGGGATTTTGCTGGCCCCCCCGAATTGCTGATTGGAAAGCGTCGCGATCGACGTTTGGCCCCCCGCCGCCGGATAGAGATGCCCATTCGGCTGAAGAGCAGGGATTTCCCCAAACCACTGACGGGACGATCGCACGATCTGTCCGAAGGGGGGCTGGGCGCGACCGTCAAGGCTGATCTGAAAAATGAGGAATCGCTAGCGATGGCATTCAAACTGCCCAGTAGTCACAAACCAATGACTGTTCCCAGCCGGGTTCGACACCATACGGGAAGACGCTATGGTTTCCAGTTTGTCAGGCAAACACCGGCCCAGCAGGCGCAGATTCGACGATGCCTCATTTCTCTTGGGGAGGGCCAAGCGTAGGCACGTGCCCTGTCGTTGACGACGTGACACATGGGCTTGCGGACTAGGTGAGGAGTTTCATTCTTCGCTGACTGTCGATCCCACGTGCACCAATCTCGGGGTATTGAAACCGCCCTCCCTTCTCGACTAGCCTACACTAATCAAGACTTCGAAGGGGAGTGATCATGCAGCGACCGAAATCCGCCAAACATCCCCAGATCCACACGTCCAAAAGTGCGGCGCTTCCGGGCGAAGGTGTACAGTCGGAGGACCGGCAGCTCGCACACGCCTTCGATGTAGTCGTCCCCAATGCACCGGTTGAGGCCCAGCACGGCGGGCCGCCCTCAGCGGAAATGAGTGAACCAGCCGCAGATAGAGGGCGGACAGCAGAGGAGATCGTCCGCGAGTTGCACGCGGCCCAGGAATTGGCCAAGAAAACGCAGTACGAAATCGAGAAAAGAATCAGAGAAGTACGTCGCCGGACGAGGCGCACTGCTGCGTGAAAGTCGCTGGTAAGTACCCAGAGCGGCGGCTAGCCGCCAACATTGATTCTGGCGAATGACAGCACTGCCCGGCCGGAGGTGGGGACACCGAAGGTGGTAGCCGGCTGGAAAGTGGTAAAGATCATAATATTGTTCAGTTCGGGCTCCAGCCCGCTCGCATCCTCAGGCCCGGAGAGGATGCGATAGTCCTGCACGCGACCGTTGGCGTCCACCAAGGTCTCGACTACAACAGTTCCCGAGCTGGCCGCGGGCACCGCCCCGAGCTCGAGGTTGGAAGGCAGAGCTTGCAGCCGTGGCGGTGTATACAGCAGTGTGGGTACGTCCTCGCGTGCAGCCGAAAGTTGCATGGGGACGGCCATAAAACCGATCAGGATCCCGAAGAAAAGAACCGCACTGACCAGTCCGGCGGTGACCGGCAGCATGAATGCATCTGCGGTATTCTGCAGCCGCACCAGCCAGCCCTCAAGCCGGTGCTGCGGCCGTTGCACTGCCGCCTGCGAAATCGCTACCCGCAACTGTAACGCCAATTCCGGGGGCGCCGGCTTTATTCCCAAAGATGAGACCAGGCGCTGTGTTTTCAGCCATGCAGCGTATTCCGCATCGCACGCCGTACACTCTCGCAGGTGCTGCGCAACACCCTGCATCTCGCGGCCAGGCACCGCGCCGTCCAGATAGGACGAAAACAGCGAGCGCGCTCGGTTGCAGTTCATGTACTTGTCAAGCTCCGTGGACTTCGCCAGGCACCTCGATCAGTCCTAGCTCCGGTCCGGTTTCTTGGACGTAAGCGGCCAAGCGTTTCTTGAGCGCTTCGCGGCCGCGCGTCAGCCGCGATTTTACGGTGCCCAGGGAAACCTCAAGGATCTCGGCGATTTCCTCGTACGAGAGCCCCTCGATATCGCGCAGAATCACCGTGCTGCGGTACGGCTCCGGCACCAGCCTCAACTCGCTTTCGACCCTGGTGCGGACCTCCTCCTGGGCCAGGCTCTCGAACGGAGTATAGCCGGGGTCTACCAGCGTTTCCCGCAGGGCACGATCCTGCCCCGGGTGCTGCTCCATGGAGGTCTCCCGGCCTTTGTGGCGGAACCACCAGCGCCGGTAATTGGAGGCTTCATGGATCGCGATGCGATAGATCCAAGTCTTCAGGCTGGCTTCGCCGTGAAACCGCCGCATGCCGCGAAAGACTTTCAAAAACACTTCCTGTGTCGCGTCGGCAGCATCGGCTGGGTCTTTCAGCATCCGGTACACCAGGCTGTACACAGGCTGGTGAAAACGGTCGATCAGCCAGGCATACGCCTCCTCCGAACCCCTTTTCAGTTCGGCCACGATCGAGGCTTCCTCATCCCGTACCGCAAACGCGCCTGCCAGATCCCCCAAAGCTGCTACTCCCGCTGCGAACTTCACGATCGGTATTTTCATTGTAAGCGGGTTGGATGCCCAGCAACAACTAGTGACCTCAAGAGCGCCTGGCCGGCTTAGCCGCACAACGCGCCTTCACTCAAATAGACCCCGTCCGGCGCTCGAGAGTTCCCAGTTGGATCGAGCAAAAGCTCGCTTGCTCAGCGTGGTCGTTTTTACTGCGGATTATTTGGCTGTGAAGTGGAGGGCTGGGTGGTGGTCGTGGCAGCGGGTTTCTTTTTAGGAAGCTTTTTCGCGGGCTTTTTCTGCCCACTCTCGTCTTCGTCTATGATGACCTTCTTAGGCTTCACGGAAGCTGCAGCCCGGGCAGCATTGACCTCGTTCTGAAGCCGCGAGATCTCCGCATCCTTCGCCTTGGCCAGCGCCTCCAGGCGATCCCCAAGCGAATGCCGCGCCTCGTCGATGCGATTCACGTCGGTCGCCAAAGGCTCGAACTCGTTTTTGGAGCCGAAGGCGCCGACCGACTCGGCCAGCGACGACATCACGTCATAGAGCACGCCCAAGTTGCGATACAGCTTGAAATTCGCCGTGAAGTCATCGGGCGAAGCTTGTACCTGCGAAATGATTGTCGGCAGGGCCACCACGAGGTTGCGCTGGATGGCCTGGGCTTTGGCTCCGGCCTCGCTCTTGACCTCGTTCGACACCTTCCATTTTTGGATGTTCAGCAGACTGACATCAGCAGTGGTCGTCCGGGCAGCCGCCTGGATTTGCGCCAGTAGAGCCGAAACATTACTGGGCGTTGCCGCGCCAGCGGCCGAGCCGGCAGGCTGCGGGGATGCGGTATTCCCGCTGGACGGCGCTCCCACTTGGCCGCTCCCGGGCAATGCCAGCAATGCCATTGCTAAGGCATAAGCATAAAGATGCTTTTCCATGCGCGTTTTGACTACCTCTGCCCCGCCCGTAATCGACCGACTGGGCCATGTTGGCCCGTTTGCTTCTGGTATATGCCCATCTGCGAGTCAGCCAGTGTCATGGGAAACCCTGTTTATGTATCTGTGTGCCGCATATGGTCGATTGGGAACAGTATTTGTCGGCTCGTCTGAATCGAAGAACCGGGAACAAGCGCCAGAATTGCAGCAGGTTAAGCCGCTTTCAGCTACTTGGCAGCGCGTGTGCCCTTCCTTTTCGGCTGGCCGAAGCTAAACACAGGAGACTGGGGTCGTGTTCCCCGTACGGATTCCGTGCGTTTGCAAGCGCATTCTGTGTTGCCTGATCTTCTTAACCACCGGTTTTCTCGGCGGCTGTCGTGGAATAAACAGCCAGTCGATCCCGGGTGGAGGTTCGAATCACGGCAGCACCGGCGACCTGCCCCCGACGAACTCTGCCGTCCAGCGGGTTATTGTCATCGTGCTGCAGAATGCTACCTTCGACCATCTGTTCGGCACTTTCCCCGGAGCTGACGGCTTCCACCCCGGCGCTCCCGGCTACACCCAGACAGATGCCAATGGTAACTCAGTCTCCCCATTCTTACTAACTACCCTTTCCCCCAAGGCCCTGCCGGAAGGAAGAAAGGCTTATGTGAGCGTTTGGAATAACGGTGCGATGGACAAATTCGCCTTCTACAACGGCGATGAGGCCATGGGATATTACGACAACAGTATCGCTGGTGTCGGCACATTGTGGTCGTATGCGCAGCAGTTCGCGCTGGCCGACAACTACTTCCATTCTGCCATGAGTGAAGCCCCGACTAACCAACTTTACATGGTGGCAGCGCGCGATGAGTTGGCGTATCCTGTCCAGCCCTTCTACGGACCGTGTCAGTCCCCTGATTCCGCCGCCCAGCCTTACACCTTCAAGAACGTCGGTGACGAGCTCACCGAAAAGAAGATTGAGTGGACACTTTTTGCAGAAAGCTACGGGATGTGCGGCGGCTCCTACAATCCCGAGCACAACCCGTTCCAATACTTTAAATCGACCAACAATTCATCTCATATCCAAGACCTTTCTCAATTTGAATTTCAACTGGCGAGCGGAACGCTGCCCCCAGTCTCATTTATCATCCCCAATCACGCGCATAACATGCATCCTGGCGGCGCACCGATTTCCAGCAGTATCGCCTGGCTCGACGGCCTCATCCATGAGGTGCAGAAATCGAGCGGCTGGGAACACACCGCGATTGTTGTGACATGGGACACCGGCGGTGGCTGGTATGATCACGTCCCCCCACCCCAAGTGGATCTTCAGGGGCTGGGCTTTCGCGTTCCCATGCTGGTGATCTCGCCGCTGGCTAAGAAAGGCTACATCTCGCATATACAGATGGACCACGTCTCGATTCTAAAGTTTATTCAGTGGAATTGGGGACTTGGTTCGCTCAATTCCCGTAACGATGTGAGCAACGACATTCGCGACATGTTCGAGGGTTTCTGAGTCCCTCCGGCGGCCCTCCCCTGGGCACGGCTTCGGCCGTGCCCCTTTTTGTCCTAATTCGTTTGCAACCATAGCCCCCGACGACACGTCCAATGAACCCTACGGGTGATGTGTTCTGCTTTGCGAATCCGCGTCTCCCGACTGGTGGCGTTGGCACTCCTCATCGCGATCGCTGGCGTGCTTATTTCGCCTGCGGTGCCCAGTGCACCCACCCTGCTCCCCGTCAGCGGCTTGCTGCTCGTTGGCCTGATTGTCGTCTTTTATCATTCCGCCTTGCGCATGCGCTGGCCGCGGCTTGCGCTCCCTGGTCCGGCGGATCCGATACTACTGGCGGCGGAACTCGAATTCGTGACTGCCAGACGTCCTCTTCGTTGTTGAGAGAGTTGCACGGCCTCCTCTCATTGCTTCGACCTTCGGCAACCCCACCGTTGTGAACCCAATTGGGGAGGGCATCGTGAGCAATATCAGCGCAACTACATCATCGAAGAACCTGAGAGCGCGAGAGCTAGTCGCAGCGTGGTACCGCATCCTGGCTGGAAGTCCGCCCATGCTTTCCATCGAGATTACAAAAGAGTGCCCCTTGAGTTGCCCGGGATGTTACGCCTATAACCAGCAGCATCTGGGCGGTGCCGCAACCCTGCGGGATCTCAGCGATTTTCGTGGAGAAGAACTTGTCCGTCGCGTGCTGGCTTTAGTAAAGGAGCACCGCCCCTTGCACGTTTCCATTGTGGGCGGAGAACCTCTGATGCGCCGCAGGGAGTTGGAAAAAATCCTGCCGCAGCTCAGCCAACTCGGCGTCTTCACCTTGCTGGTAACCAGCGCCGTCGCTCCCATCCCGGCAGCCTGGATGGAGATTCCCCGGCTCCGGGTCACCGTTTCAGTGGATGGTCTTCCCGAGCACCATGACATTCGCCGCAAACCGGCAACTTACGAGCGCATCCTCAAAAATATCGCCGGGCGCCAAGTCAACATCCACCTCACTATCACCCGGCCCATGGTGCACAGCGCCGGATATCTACGTGAGTACTTCGCCTTCTGGAGCGCTCGTCCTGAGGTCAACCACATCTGGGTCAGCACCTACACGCCACAAGTAGGCGAAGAGACGTGTGAGATGCTGACCCGGAGCGACCGCGCCACGCTTTTCCAGTGGATGCCCGGGTGGCAGCGCAGCTACCCGAAGCTGCTGATGACGACCGGCATGGTGGAGTCGTTTGCCCGCCCTCCCCAGAACCCTGCGGACTGTACTTTTGCCAAAATGTCGCTGAACTATTCGGCCGACTTGAGCACCCGTGTGGAACCGTGCATCCTGGGCGGCGTGCCGGACTGCAGCCAGTGCGGCTGTGCCGCCAGTGTGGGCTTCCATTCACTTCGCCAGATGCCCCTGATCGGACCACTGAAGATCGGCCACCTGGTCAACGCTTCAGTGGCAGTTGGCGCGACTATTGGCCGTTTGCGGCGTTCGGTCGAACCAGATCGGTGGCGGAAACCGGGATCGCAGAAACAGCAATTGATCCAATTGCGTCTGCCTTAGATCCCCAGCAGGCTATCGATACGAGACGCTCATCCTGTCCACGTACACGTGGTATGGCGTGCCTTTGCCGTTAAGATCCAACTGGAAAGCATTGGTAAGATAATCGGTCGAACCGCCCGTATTTCTGGCGCTGTGGACCATGTTGACGGGGTGGCGCACTCCATCGATGGTCAGGGCATCGTGGTACACGACGTGTTTGACGGGATCCGTATGGAATTCAGCCACGACGTGGTGCCATACCCCTGGCTTGAAACGATTCAGCCGGATGCTGGTGGGTTCCCACTTGCGTAAAGCGTAGTTGAACACCCGCCACAGATTGGTTGGATACTCTGCCTGCCATGCGAGATTGTATGTCCAGCCGTTCAGCCGCTGCTGGCATTCGAATTCGATAGCCTGGGGTGCGTTCTCGTAACCGGCAGGGATGTAGAGGGCGAAGCGGTAAGCCAGGTACTGCATGCCCGTGCTGGGCGGTGCGTGGTGGCGGATGTACCAGTACCCGTTGCTATATCCCGGTCCGCGGATGGAGAACTTGCTGGCACTGCCGTCCTCGCTAGGGCTGGTAATACCGCGAGTCATGGAGTAATTCGCAACGGCGCCGCCGCCGCCTGTATTGCCGCAGGCGCCGCAGGTTTGCCATGAAGTCGATTCCTCAATACGACTCCAGGTCGCCATGCCAGAAGTCGGAGGCGGATCGGCGCTTCCGGAGACCGTGGTGTAGACCGTGCTCTTGAACACAGTTGATTTGCTATCTATGGCCTGGACGGTAATCCGGTGGATGCCTCTGGCCATCGCCAGGCTGGTGCTGACTCCGGCACCGGGGACCTCGAATCGCTTGGTGCCGTCCACATAAATTTGGGTCACGGTTACGGGGTTGCTGTCCCCTACCGTGGCCCTCACTGCGACGGGTGAAGTTGTGGTGCCATTGTTTACCGGCAATTGGATGCTAACGCTCTGCGCCAACCCTACGGCGGACAGCAACCCGACTGCGAGGCAAGCGAGCGTCCTGGGAACTTTTCTGACGCCGCTGGCACGTAGATCGGAATTTACGTTCTTTCGAGGGCGATTCCCATCAACACACATCCAATGCGCTCCCCTCCTCTGAATTGGCTTCCGTTCTTGCAATCCGGCGAAATGGCACCCGATCGGGAAGCGGCGGCTGTACGCAATCCGGCTACAAAGGTGGAAAGGAGCGTAGCCAGCCAGGAAGCCCGCGACTATTGGGGGAAGGGCTTAGCCGAACCGCGAAGAACTCCTAGGAGTGTTCCACGTGGAACATTACTTCGAGTTGCGCTGCGGATGCGCCACCGGCAGGTAGATCAAGGGAAATCAAACTTGCGATAGCTGGCAACCAGGGCAGGCGAAATGCTACTGAATACATATTCACAGGTCTTAATAACGCCTCGAACATGGCGAGAAACCGACAATTCGTGGTCAAAACCGGGCCCGCGCAGGTATTCGAGGTGCAGATACTGGGGGAGTAAAGCTCACAGCCGATTGCAGCATTCCCCCAAATCCCCAAGGCGTGGTCGTGTTTGCGCACGGAAGCGGCAGCAGTCGTCATAGCCCGCGGAACCGCTGCGTAGCCCAGTTTCTCCAGCAGGCCGGTCTGGCGACATTGCTCTTCGACCTGCTGACCCAGGATGAAGAACTGCTGGACATGCGAACCGCTGAACTTCGATTCGACATCGGCCTGCTCGCGCCGCGCCTGATTCAGACCACCGACTGGCTCATACGGCAACCGCAATTCCAAACAAACGTTGAAGATCGGATATTTCGGCGCCAGTACCGGAGCGGCAGCCGCGCTGATAGCTGCGGCGGAAGCCCCG
>DASQXC010000085.1:0-5050 GCA_035639935.1 Terriglobales bacterium | reverse complement strand
GCCGCAAAGGGCGGCAAATGCTTCGGCTTTAGCCGCTGTGCCCCAGGGCCTAAAGGCCGATTTACTCGCGGCCCATATCGGCACGGCTGTAGCCTTGCCCCTTCACGGATAGGCAACAGCAACACTGGAACGACTCCAACGTTTTCCGATTCGGGAGAATGGAGGCGACTTCACCACGCCAGACGCCCGGAATGAAACGTGAAACGAATTCTCTCACAACTGTGATAGAAACTACCTCAATGGCTTTGTTTCTCGGCATTGATGGCGGCGGCTCCAAGACCGAGTGCATGGTGGGAGACGAGAACTCGGTGCTGGGGTGGGCGGGTTCGAGCGCCTCGAAAATCGCCCGCGTCGGAGAGGAAGCTGCCGGTGTTTCGTTGCGTGAATGTGTGCAGCGGGCCTGCGCCGCCGCCCGCGTGGCCGCCAGTCAGATCCAGCGCACCTGTATGGGAGTGGCCGGGGCTTCGCAAGCGGATGCGGTAGCTGCAATCCGCCGTCTGCTGGGCGAAATCGTCGGTGGGGAGATCGAGGTGGTGGGCGACACGGAGGTCGCGCATCACGCGGCGTTCAATGGGGGCGCCGGGGTCGTCGTCATCTCCGGCACGGGATCCATCGCCTACGGCCGCAACCAGCAGCAGGAGACGGCACGGGCGGGCGGTCTGGCCCCCCCTGGCGGCGATCCAGGCTCCGGCTACTGGGTCGGTCGAGTGGCCGTTGAACTGGCGCTGCTGGCCAGCGAGCACAGCCACAGCCCCGCCCTACTCAATGACGTTCTGACCGCCTGGAAGCTGCAGGATTTTCAGGAGCTCGCACGAGTACTGAAATCCCCGGCAACTCCTGATTTTGCCGCTTTATTTCCTCGCGTTGCCGTCTCGCCCGATCCTGTTGCTCGCCGCGTGCTCGCGCGTGCCGGCCGTGAATTGGCACTGCTCGCTGCTGAGGTGCTTACTCGCTTATGGCCGCAATCCGGGCCCGTCGAAGTGGCCCTGTACGGTGGTGTCCTGGAGAATTCTGCCGAGGTGCGAGACTCTTTTCGATCGAACCTGTATGAGGGCTATCCGGAAGCCCGCATCGCGCCGGGCAGGAGAAGGCCCGCTGAAGGGGCTCTGCTCATGGCACGCAAGGCCACGGTCGCCAAGACTTCACCGGAAACGGCATCCGTATAGCAACAACACCCTCCAAAATTCAAAGTTGTGCTCCTTGTAGGGACGCAGCATGCTGCGTCTCTACAAGGGAATGAACTGGACAAAAGGGGGAGGCTGGATCCGTGGCCCCGCAGGTCCAGCCGTGAGGCACTGTCCTGGTGGTGCCGCAGGTGCCCGGTTTCTATTACCTCGGTCACTTTGCGGCCCGCAGCCACGGCGCTAATCTGAACTAGCCCAGTGTAGGCGAGGGATCTTGAAGAACATGGTAGACCACATGCGCAGCATCACAGACGAGCTGCGTCTCCTGCAGCGCTCGTTGCAGGAAGCTTTGCTCGACGGCTCGTGCATGGGTTCCGACCAGTCAGTGATGGTGGAAGCGGTCGAGGAATTCAAGTCCGTTATCGACCAGATGCGGCAGTTCCTCTGGTTCTATCTCAACGCCCTGAGCAGCGGCGAGCAGTTGATCGAACTGTTGCGCCAGGCAGCGCAAACCGGCGCTGATCCCACCAGGACCATCGAGCTGATTGAGTCGCGGCCCGACTATGGGATGATTCCTTATTACCTGCCCTCCAATCGCAAGCCCAATTAAGTTTCCTGCTGGCAACTTCAATAGCAGGGGACGTGGACCGGCGTGCCGCAAGGCACCGCGTCCTCGTCTGCGTACTCGACACTTTGTATGGGCGTGGTTTGTAGATGGACAAAACTTCGGCTTTAAGTCAAATTCCGGAAGGAGAGATGGCTCAGTTGACAAAAACGATCCTGCGCCCGGCCAAGCTCCTCCGCTATCGCCTGCTGGCATTTATCGCGGTGCTTGGCCCCGGTTTTATCACGGCCAACGTGGACAACGACCCAGGCGGCATCCTGACCTATTCACAGGCCGGAGCCAGGTTCGGTTACACGCTTCTGTGGACGCTGATTCCAACCACCATTGCCCTGGTGGTGGTGCAGGAGATGGCGGCCCGCATGGGAGCGATAACCGGCAAGGGCCTCTCTGACCTGATTCGCGAAGAATTTGGTTTTCGGGTCACGTTCTTCACCATGTTCGTACTTGGCTTGGCCGACCTCGGCAACATTGCTGCCGAGTTCGCCGGCATTGCCTCGGGTCTGGGTGTCTTTGGTCTAAGCAAATACCTGACGGTCCCCTTGGGGGCGCTGATTGTGTGGCTGGTGGTGGTCTATGGTTCATACCGGCCGGTAGAGCGTCTGCTGCTGCTGTTCTCGTTGGTCTATTTCTCCTACCCGGTTTCGGCGTACTTCGCGCATCCGGACTGGCGCCTGGCGTTCAAGGAGACGTTCGTTCCCGCTGCCAATCTGCACTCGTCCGAGTACGTGGTCATGATTGTGGGACTGATTGGGACAACGATCACTCCCTGGATGCAATTTTTCTTGCAGGCCTCCGTCGTAGAGAAGGGAATAACCGCCAGGCAGTATCGCGTTAGCCGTTGGGATGTGATCATCGGGTGTTTGGTGGCCGTTATTGTCGCGTTCTTTATTCTGGTGGCGTGTGCGGCAACGCTCCATGCAAACGGCACGCATGACATCACCGATGCTGCTCAAGCTGCGGTCGCTTTGAGGCCGCTGGCTGGGCCCTTTGCGTCGCTGCTTTTTGCCGTGGGACTGGTCAATGCCGCAGTCTTGTCCGCAGCGGTCCTTCCACTGGCGACCAGCTACAACATCTGCGAAGGGCTCGGCTTCGAGTCGGGTGTGAACAAGCGCTTTTTCGAGGCCCCCACGTTCTACTCGCTTTATACGGCTTTCATTGTGTTGGGGGCGGGGATAGTGCTCATTCCCAAGATGCCCCTCATTAAGCTGATCATTCTGTCGCAGGTAGCCAATGGGGTTTTGCTTCCATTGGTGCTGTTTTACATGCTCAAGCTGGTCAACCGGCCTGACTTGATGGGCAAACATACGAATTCACGGCTGACAAACGTCATCGCCGTCACCACCAGCATAGTGTTGGTTCTGCTCACGATTGCCATGATTGCGACAATTGGCATGGGCAGTTAGCGTACCGGCGGTTGGCTCGCCACTCTGGCGCGCAACAGGTCTTCCAGATCCACAATCTTGTCGCCTAGCATGTTGAGCTTGCGGGCCAGGCCCTGGATCTCAGATTCGGCGCGGCGATTCACTTGGTAGTCGAGTTCGCTGCGCAGGCGGTCCTTGGTGTCCTGCCGGTTCTGGCTCATCATGATCACCGGTGCCTGAATGGCAGCCAGCATGGAGAGAAACAGGTTGAGCAGGATGAACGGATAGGGGTCCCAGGCCTTGCTCCCGAGATGCGAATTGATAGTGGCGTAGATAGCGAGCACGACGCAGAAGGCGATGATGAACGTCCACGATCCGCCGAGGCGGGCGACGGCGTCGGCGATGTGTTCTCCCAACGTGGCTTCTTTTTCGATCACCTCGTTGGGATTGCGGCTGGCACGCAGCCGCACTAGTTGTTGCGCGGCATGGAACTGACGCCCCAATACCGCCAACATATCCATGCCGGCCATCGGTTTGCGCTGCAGCAGGATGGCGATATCTTTGCGGTCCACTTCCAGGCAGACGGTTTCCTCCAGGGCAACGGCCGTGGTCTGGTGCGCGGTCTGCTCCAGCATGGAGGCGAACCCGAAAAATTCGCCGAATCCCGGCTCATCCACCACCACTTCCTGATGGTCTTCGTCCACCGTGGTGACCCGCACCCGGCCGGAGACCATGACGTAAGCCTGTCCGCCGGGATCGCCCATCTTGTAGATCCGCTGCCGCGGGGCAAAGGTCTTCAGTTCGACCTGTCCGGAGAGCACCGCGGTTTCTTCGTCGTCCAGCAGAGCGAATAGGGGAACATGCTTCAGGACATCAGGGCTGCAGGCCATTGGCTCACCTCGTTGAGATAAGGGATCGGATATTCTTATATCGCACAGAAGCGGTGATAGTGGTAGGTTTCGGAGGATTAGCGCTTGCAGAAAAATCGGATGAGCGTGCTTTGAAGTGAAGGGGCGCGGCTGAAGCCGTGCCATACAGCACTTTTTTGTTTCTGTCATCCCGAGCGGCTTTAGCGCGAGGGATCTTGGTTTTTCATTTACAAGAAAACCGAGATCCCTCGCCCGGTTCGACTTCACTGTCGGGAATCTCAGCCTCCATCAAAATGCTTCCTGATCGCCTCCGCCTGTCCCCGCGTCACGACGGCCGACAATGCCGCAGCATCCGCTTCCTTGACCGCCCGCATGCTGCCGAAGTGTTCCAGCAGGCGTCGCCGGGTGCTCTCGCCGACCCCGGGGATATCCAGCAGCTCGGAGGCGCGGTCGCGCATGGCGCGGCGCTTGCGGTGGAAGGTGACGGCGAAGCGGTGGGACTCGTCGCGGATCATCTGCACCAGGTGCAGCACCGGTGAGTGATGGTCGAGCACCACCGGTTCGTCTTCCTGGCCGTGGACGTAGATGATCTCCTCGCGCTTGGCGATTGCCGCCAGCGGCTGATTAACGATCTCCAGCGACTCCAGCGCCTCGGCCGCTGCATGCAGTTGTCCGCCGCCGCCGTCTATCAGCACCAGGCTCGGCAGCTTCTGCTTCTCTTCGAGGACGCGCTTATAACGCCGCCCGACCACCTCGCGCATAGAAGCGAAATCGTCCACCCCGGCGACCGAGCGGATGATGAACTTGCGGTAATCAGACTTCTTCATCTTGCCGTCTTCCCAGACGACCATCGAGGCCACGGTCTCCGCGCCCTGGATGTGGGAGATGTCGAAGCATTCGATGCGCTGCGGCAGTTCGGGCAACGTAAGCGCGTCTTGGAGCGCCTCCTGGATGGCCTTGGTCGCGGGCTTCATCACGCGGAAACGCTGTTCGTATGACTGCTTGGCGTTGCGCCCTGCAAGATCGATGAGCGAGCGCTTCTCGCCACGCTGCGGCACCACGATGTCCACC
>DASQXC010000084.1:0-3723 GCA_035639935.1 Terriglobales bacterium | reverse complement strand
GTTCCGGCCGTAACTAACAGCGCGAAGGCGATCGCAAAATACTTGGTCTTCATCGGGTTCGCTCCTATGTGTGGCTACTACAGCTAACACACTGAACGTGTTCCAGCGGTAAAGTGTTCGTCAGTCGGACGTAAAGTTTTGTCAACGCGGCTGGCCCCTGCTTGACCAATCTTTACCGGCGCGAGCTGCTCGTCAGTGCTACAAACTTAAGTCGTAAGTCGCGAGTCGCAAGTCGCGGGCAACGGCTCACCACTTGCGACTCACGACGCCCGAGTCGAAATGACCAAGATCCTGATCGTCGATGACGATGTAGAGCTTTGCGAGCTTGTTGGTGAATATCTGAGCCGCGAAGGGTTTGAGGTCGAGGCGGTACACAACGGAGACAAAGGGCTGGAGCGCGCGCTTTCTGGCGAGCATGCTCTAGTGGTACTCGATCTGATGTTGCCCGGCATGACGGGGCTGGACGTGCTGCGCCGGCTGCGCGGCGAGTCGCGGGCCCCGGTGCTGATCCTTACGGCGCGCGGCGAAGACGTGGACCGCATCGTCGGCCTGGAGATCGGCGCCGACGACTATCTCCCCAAGCCCTTCAATCCCCGCGAGCTGGTGGCACGCATTCGGGCTATCTTGCGCCGCTCGCAGGCGGTCCCAGCGCCCATGGTAGCGTCCATCACCGTAGGTGACGTGGAACTCGATCCCGGTGCGCGCAGCGTCACACGCAACGGCGAGCGGCTGGAGCTGACCGCGGTCGAGTTCTCGCTTCTCGAGGCCCTGATGCGTTCGGCGGGGCAGGTCGTCACCCGGGAATACCTGGCGCAGACCGTCCTGGGACGCCGCTTCATGGCCTATGACCGCAGCATCGACATGCATGTCAGCAAGTTGCGCAAGAAGCTGGGACCCGCCGCAGCCGACGGCCGAGAGCGCATCAAGACCATTCGCGGCGTAGGCTATATTTACGCCCGCTCCGGCGACACAGGAGACTGAGAGGTTTCACGTTTCAAGAGGCTGGTCTCATAAATCCTTTTCGGAGGGGAGCGGCTTGGCTGAGTCGAGACAAGTGAAGGGGCACGACTTTAAGTCGTGCCATAAAGGGCCGAATAGAAATCGGCCTTTTAGGCCCTGCGGTTCACGCCCAGGGGCTGAAGCCCAAGCTCTTATTTGGCCTTTACGGCACGCCTGAAGGCGTGCCCCTTCACTTTTCTCGGCTCACTGTCAGGCCGCGTCCCTTCAAAACAGGCTGGCAAATGAGTTTTTCAGCAGCCTGGGAAGCCGTGCCCCTCCGAAATCCATTCATGAGATGGGTTGACGTCTCACATGAGGCGGCAAACTTTAAACCTGAAATGACAAAAACGACATGCGCAGTCTGTTCTTAAAAATTTTCCTCTGGTTCTGGATGACCATGCTGCTCATCGGCGTGGCCATCGTGCTCACCTGGAGCCTGCAGCCAGAGATCGTTTTCACCCGCTGGCAGGCGCTCATGCGGGAAGCGCTGGCCACCCACGCCCAGAACGCCGCCGAGATCTTCGAGCGCCAGGGAGCGGGCGCTGCCGCCAGCTACCTGCAGCGCCTGAATCGCCTGGGTCGTATGCAGACCGTGCTGCTGGATGAGCGCGGGCAGCCGCTGCTCGGCAAACCCTCCACCGAGGCGGCCCGCGTCGGGGCGCGCGCCGCGCAGAGTGGCCAATCAGCGTTTGAGATGAAGCCCCGCATAGCCTACAGCGCCCAACTCGGCGCTGGCCCCTCCGGCCGCCATTACGTTCTGGTCACCGAGATGCCGCGCGCCGGACCGTTCTTCGCTTTTCGCGCCACTACCCGCACGCAGGTGCTGCGCTGGATTCTCGCCATTTTGATCTCGGGCGCGATCTGTTATCTGCTGACCCTTTACCTCACCCGGCCCATCCTGCGGCTGCGCTCGGCGGCGCGCGAACTCGCGGCGGGCAATCTCCAGGCGCGGGCCACCGGCTCCATGGAGAGGCGTCATGATGAACTGGGCGAACTGGTGCGCGACTTCAACCAGATGGCGGACCGCATCGAGGTGCTGGTGGACTCCGAGCGCCAACTCATCCGCGACATCTCCCATGAGCTGCGCTCGCCCCTGGCGCGGCTGAACGTAGCCCTGGGCCTGGCGCGGCAGCGCGGCGGCGCCGACGCCGCTCCGCACCTTGACCGCATCGAACGCGAGGCCGAACGGCTCAACGAGATGATCGCGCGCCTGCTCACGCTGACCCGCATGGAAAGCGCCGCAACTCCGCCCGAACGCTTGCCGGTCTCGCTCTCTGAGCTGGTGCATGAAATCGCCGAAGACGCCGCATTCGAAGCGGAGAGTCGCCACTGCAGTGTGCAGGTCAACGCCGCCGAGGACTGCACCACCATGGGGAGCCCCGACCTGCTGCGCAGCGCGGTGGAGAACGTCGTCCGCAACGCGGTGCGTTACACCGCCGAAGGCACCCAGGTCCAAATTGACCTTGCTTCTGTGATGGACGGCGCTAAGTGGGCCACGATCCGCGTGCGCGACCATGGCCCCGGTTTGCCGGAATCCGAGCTCACGAATGTTTTCCGCCCCTTCTATCGCATCGCCAACGCCCGCGAGCGCGAGACCGGCGGCACCGGTCTGGGCTTGGCCATCACCGAGCGCGCTGTGCGCCTGCACGGCGGCGCGGTCCAGGCTTCCAACGCTCCCGGCGGCGGGCTGCTGGTGGAAATGCGCCTGCCGGCAACAGCCGGCCCTGCAAATCGCCGCAGCTAACGATCACAACCGCAGCAGCAACGCTGTGGAAAATCGAATGCCGCCAGCAAAAGTTGCCCCGCATCCAAGTGATGGAAGTGAACCGCACAGCAGCATTCCTCCAGTGGAACCATGATCTTCCAGGACAGGAGCGAAGCGGGACGGGTCTTGGCGGGTGCGCTTGCGGAGTACGCCGGCGATCCCAGCGTGCTGGTGCTGGCGCTGCCGCGCGGCGGCGTCCCCGTGGGATACGAGGTCGCCCGCGAGCTGCACGCGCCGCTCGATGTCTTCGTGGTAAGGAAGCTGGGTGCGCCCAGTCAGGAAGAGCTGGCGCTGGGAGCGCTGGCCAGCGGCGGCGCGCGGGTGCTGAATCGCGAAGTGGTAAACGCGCTCGGCATCACCCCGGAAGAGATCGTTCGGGTCACGCAGCGCGAGCAGCAGGAACTGGAGCGGCGGGAGCAGCAGTACCGCGGCGGCCGTCCGCCGCTGGAGGTGAGCGGACGAACAGTGATACCGGTGGACGATGGCCTGGCCACTGGCTCCAGCATGCGCGCAGCCATCGCCGCGCTTCGCCAACGAGGGCCCGCCAAGGTGGTGGTCGCAGTACCAGTGGCGCCGCCTTCGACTTGCCGGGAGCTGCAGTCGGAAGCCGATCAGGTGGTGTGCGCGGTTACGCCGATGCCCTTTTATGCCGTCGGCCAGTGGTACCGCGACTTCACACAAACCAGCGATGAGGAAGTGCGCCGGTTGCTGGACCTCGCCAATCAGGCAGCCGAGCACGTGGCTTGAGCCGGCGGACGCCCAGCGCGTCCGGAG
Organism: Terriglobales bacterium; assembly: GCA_035639935.1. Taxonomy (GTDB): domain Bacteria; phylum Acidobacteriota; class Terriglobia; order Terriglobales; family Acidobacteriaceae; genus JAHFUA01. Next base: position 185 of record DASQXC010000084.1, on the reverse strand, counting down.
ATGTTGGACGGCATTGCCGCGTAACAAGGCGGTGTTCCCGGCGGGCCTGCCTACGGCCTGGGGGAAGGCATCAGTCGCATCGTGAACAGTTCTGGAACTCTGTTGCCTGCGACCTCTGCGTTGATCTTCAGACCGGCCTCTAGCCGAAGGTGTAGGTATCAATCGTAGCGGCCACGCCCGTTCTG
>DASQXC010000083.1:0-2360 GCA_035639935.1 Terriglobales bacterium | reverse complement strand
GGCAGTGCGCCGCCACATGCGGTTACGCCCCGCGATCTCCACCGGCAATGACACCATGGGCATGAGCGCATCCATGAAATCGGGGTGCAGTTCGCCCCAAAGCCAAGTGTGCATGCCGCCCATCGAGATGCCGGTGACCAGCCGCAGATGGTTGACGCCCAGGCCTTGGCTGACCAGCCGGTATTGCGCCTCCACCATGTCATAGTAGTCGTAATGCGGAAAACGAGCGTGCAGGCCGTCGCTGGGCTTGGACGATTGCCCGTGTCCGATGCTGTCCGGCAGGATGACGTACCAGCGGCTGATGTCGAGCGGCTGGCCTGGTTCGTAGAGTTTCTGAAAAGCCGGAGTCAGGTAGTTCCTTCCCGAGCCGGTTGTACCGTGAAGGAAGATGACCGCATTCTGCACTGTGCCCTGCGAATCGCGCATTGGCGTGCCCAGCGTGGCGTAATGCAGACGCAACTCGGGCAGGACTTCGCCGGAGCGAAAATGGAAATCGCGCAGCACGAAGTCACTTTCCTTGGGCTGCAGCGTGGCTTTCGACTGCGCGCATGCAAGTGACGCACAGAGGCAGAGAACAAACCATGCAGGCCGTCGCATAAGAGCTCACCTCCCGGCTAGACCGTACAGGCGCGCGGCATTGTCGTGCAGGACCATGTGCGCGATCTCGGTCGCGCGTTGGCGGCTGATGAGTCCGTCATTCATCATGCCGGTGAGCGCAAGAGCCAGCGCTTCACGCGCATCATGTGTGGTCATCCAGCCGACCTCTTCCCAATCAATCTCTGGAGTATCAGGATACAGGTCGGTACCGAACATGACGCGCTCGGGATACCACTCGAGCCAGGTGCGCAGAGTCCCGGCCAGCTCGCGTGACGAGAGCAGCCACGTCTGCTCCGAATAGTCGGCATAAACATTCGGTTTGGTGAACAGGTACGCAACTTCCTTGGTAAATGGCCAGCCACCGTGGACCAGCACGAAGATGGTCTTGCGCAGCGCGGGATCGTCCATCACCGATTGCAGCAGAAGCGGGTTTGCGCCCGACAACTCGAAATAACTGCCGCACCCGACGCCGGTGTGGAAATGCACGGCCATGCCCAGGCGTCCGGCTTCACGCGCGATGTGGCGGAAGATGTAATCCTGAAGCAGCTTGTATTCCGCCACATTGGGCGTGCTCCCGTGCACGAAATGGGAATACACGGTGGAAGCATCTGCCGCGGAGGCGGGCGCGAAGTCGAGCGAGCGCAGGTAAGCGGCTTCGAATTTGATGGCCACTGCCCGTTGGTTCTTCTGCCGCTCGAGCGTGGGCGTAACTACGCGAGCCAGATATTCCTCCAGCGTCGCCGGCAGGCCGCTGAGCTTCAAGTCGCTCATGTAGCGTTTGAGCAGTTGTGTTTCCCGGCTGTAGAAAAATTTGCGGTCGGGCGTGGTCTCCATCGAGGCAGTATTGAATGGGAAGAGCAGCGCATCATCGAACGGAACCCAGAGGAAGCGCGGGGCCACCAAGCCGCGCCCCATGGCCACACGGTTGGCGAGTTCGGTCTCGATGCCGAGTTGATCCAGCACCCAGGCGGAGTAGTGGTCGCCCTGCTCGCGCTTGATCCGCTCCTTGGTGGCGACGACTGCCTTCACATGCTCCGGCGCAGCGTCGTTGTATGGATATTTCCATAGCGCTTTCCAGGCGGCGATAAACTGCGGATTGTCCGGCCTGAGTTTGACGGGGTCTGGCGCATGCTCGAGTGGACCACAAGGCAGCGCGTCGTGTTCATCATCCTTTTCTCCCGCAGCGAGCAGGCGCGGCGGATGCGAATGATTGTCAATCGCCCTGATCTGGAAAATCTGGCGAGTGAGCTCCGGATCAGGTGCGAGCTGCGCCCGGGCGGCGATGGCCAGGACAAGGAAAGAAACGAGGACGGCCGATTTCATCGTCCCCTCCCAAGGAAGGGTACTTTTACTCTCTCGGGACAGCGATCCGCAACACGCCCAACAGGTTGCTATCCATGTCGCGGAAGAAAGCAAGCAATGGGAGGGATTTTCAACAACCAGTCCTGGGTGCTGACTCTGTTTATACCGCGTTGCGGACGGGCACGTGGCGGGTGGCAGGATATTCCTGCGGCACGGCGGGTCGAGCTGCCTTACTCTCGTGGCGCTTGTGTTTTTTGCGCTCCGGGGCAGCGCCGGGTTGCTGCTTGTCGGGTGACGGGTTGTCGGGAGAGTTTGCGGCCGGCGGAGCAGCTTGCCTGGCGCGATCCTGCAGTTCGCGCACGCGGATCGAGTTAAGTTGCCAACTGTCATTAGAGAGCTGCCGGATCAGCAGCTTTTGGGCATCGATGACCCTCCCCTGTTGCAGCACCAAAAGTGCAAGC
>DASQXC010000082.1:0-2131 GCA_035639935.1 Terriglobales bacterium | reverse complement strand
CCATCCCTTACCTGACGGAACCCTGGTATTGTTGAAGCGAGCCGACGAGTGGGCAGTTGGCCCAGTTCTAGGGACGTCATCGGTCGTTGGTCCCTTCGCTTCGCTCAGGGCAGGCCAAAAGCGGTCGTTGGCCAAGTCGGGGCTCGCGGTGGCCGACGACCGACGACACTCTCAGGCCTGCCGCACTGGCTGCCCCGGCGCTGGGGCTCTGCGGCCACGCGTGATAAGCCACACGATCAGCGCAATGACCAACCACAGGATCGCCACCATGATTAGAATCGGAAGCAGCACCCATCCTCGCCCGAAGGACACCACTTCACCATGAAGCGCTGCGGTCGGCGCTCTCCGGATATTGCCGCCGAAAACAGCCACATCACCCCCTACCTGGGCCTTTTCCTCCAGGCGCGCCGAGCCCCAGAACACCGCGATATCGCTCTTCACTGTTCCCTCGACCACAACCCGTCCGCCGAATACGGCAATGTCGCCGTTAACGTTTCCGCGGACATAAACCGAGCAATGGAAGCAGGAGATATCGCCCGTACTTTGCCCCGGCTCAACGGTGATGTTGCGGCCGAACTCAACCCGCTCCTGGTCGCGTTGCTGGCCAACGGACTTGGCCGAGACCAATAAGAGAACAGCTACAAGCGAGACGCCGACGGCCAAAGCGGATCGAGGTAGCATCACCTTGCCCGCAGAACAACCCCACTCTCGGCAAAAGCGACCCCTCGACTTCGCTCGGGGCAGGCGCCGGGTGGGACACCCTCCAGTGTGCACGGTCATTGAGTATACGTCGGCTGGTCAGCGTAGGTTCCGCTCTTGCCGGCCTCAAAGGCAAGCGTAAGCAACGTCTTCTGCTCAAGCTCGTGGGCTTTAGCCGAGCCAGTCGCCGGGCTGGCACTGGCGGAACGCGCCACCTTGAGGATAGGCCGTCCGTGCGCAATCCGCCGCAACCGAGGGCGCATGTAGAAGAGCGCTCCCATGTTCGCGGGCTCTTCCTGTACCCAGAGGATCTCCGCCTGCGAATGCCGCTCCAGCTCTGCCGACAGCTCCTCCTCGGGAAAGGGATATAACTGATCCACGAAGACGATGGCAGTCGATTCGTCCTTGCGGCGCTTGCGCTCAATTCGCAGCTCATGCCCAATCTTCCCCGTGCACAGCAGCACGCGCGAAGCGTTTTTAAGCTCAGTGTCGGGAACGATGCGCTGGAAACGCGGCTCGGAGAAGGCGGCCAGCGGCGAGGCGGCGTCGGGATGCCGCAGCATGCTCTTGGGCGTAAACACGATGAGAGGCTTGCGCCATTTGCGCAGCGCTTGCCGGCGCAGCAGGTGGAAATACTGCGCCGCGGTGGATGGCTGGCAGATTTGAATATTGTCCTTGGCCGCCAATTGCAGGTAGCGCTCGATGCGCGCACTGGAGTGCTCCGGTCCCTGGCCTTCGTAGCCGTGGGGAAGCAGCACCACCAGCCCGGAGAGCAGGTTCCACTTGTCCTCGCCGGAGGTGATGAACTGGTCGATGATCACCTGTGCGCCGTTGGCGAAGTCTCCAAACTGCGCTTCCCATAGCACCAGCGCTTCGGGATAATCGCGGCTGTAGCCGTACTCGAACCCCAGCACCCCGGCCTCGGAGAGCTCGGAGTTGTAAACCTCGAACCGGGCCTGCTCCTGGCCGACGTGCGCCAGCGGCACGTACTTCTGCTCGGTCTCTACGTCCACCAGCACCGCGTGGCGCTGGTTGAAAGTGCCGCGCTGCGTATCCTGACCGGTCAGGCGCACGGATACGCCCTCGCGCAGCAGCGAGCCAAACGCCAGCGCTTCGGCCATGGCGTAATCAACCAGCGCTTTGCCGTGTCCCATCTGCGCACGCTGTTCCAGGAGGCGCTTGATCTTGGGATGGAAGTGGAAGCCTTCGGGCATACGGGTCAACGCGTCGGTGACCTCGCCCAACTCTGCCGCTTCCAGACCGGTATCGACTTCGTACTCGGGGCGCCAGCGCCCGCCCACGAACTGCGACCAATATTCCGGCAGGGTGCGCATGGTGGGCTTCTTTTCCAGTTTGCGCGCATTCTTCTGCGCGGTTTCGAGTTCGGCGCGTGTTCTCCCGGAGATAGCTGCGGTCGCGGCTTCATCGGCGG
>DASQXC010000081.1:0-23779 GCA_035639935.1 Terriglobales bacterium | reverse complement strand
CAGGTGACGCGCCCCGATGTTCGAGGTCATGACCACGATGGTGTTTTTGAAGTCTACCGTGTTGCCTAGGCCATCGGTGAGCTGGCCGTCCTCGAAAACCTGCAGCAGGATGTTGAACACGTCCGGGTGCGCCTTCTCAATTTCATCGAGCAGCACGACCGAGTAGGGCGCGCGCTTGACGCGCTCGGTGAGCTGGCCACCCTCCTCGTATCCCACGTAACCCGGAGGCGAACCGATCAGCTTCGACACCGAGTGCTTCTCCATGAACTCCGACATATCAAAGCGGATGAGCGACTTCTCACTGCCAAACAGGAACTGTGCCAGGGTGCGGGCCACCTCTGTTTTGCCGACACCCGTGGGGCCGAGGAACAGGAACGAGCCCACCGGCCGGTTGGGGTTCTTCAGACCGGCGCGCGACCTCCGAATGGCGCGCGCCAAAGCGGTGATGGCCTTGTCCTGCGAAATCACCCGCTTGTGCAGCTCTTCCTCGATACGCAACAGTTTCTGCGATTCTTCTTCTTTGATGGAAGTAATGGGTACGCCCGTCCAGCGCGAGACTACTTCCTCGATGTCCTCGCGTCCGACTACTCCGGTGGTCGAATCGTCCAGATGGTATTTCTCCCGTAATGCACGCAGGTTCTCGCGCTCTTTGCGCTCCTCGTCGGAGTAAAAGCGCGCCTTCTCGAACTCGTGGTTGGCGATGGCGTTCTCCATACGATGGACGATGAATTTGATCCGCTTCTGCACCTCGGTGATCTCTTCAGGCAGCGAGGTCTGGCGCAGCTTCACGCGCGCACCGGCCTCGTCGATGAGGTCAATGGCCTTATCTGGCAGGAAGCGGTCCGGTATGTACCGATTGGAGTGCGCCACCGAGAACTGAACAGCCTCCTCCGTGTAGCTCACGGCATGGAATTTCTCATAGCGGTCTTTAATGCCGTTCAGGATACGTACTGCATCGGCCTCATTTGGCGGCGGCACTTTTACGGACTGGAAACGGCGCTCCAGCGAGCGGTCCTTCTCGATGGACTTGCGATATTCAGCGGGGGTGGTCGCCCCGATACACTGGATCTCACCGCGCGACAACGCGGGCTTGAGGATGTTGGCGGCATCCAGCGAGCCTTCTGCCGATCCCGCGCCCACCAGGGTGTGGAGCTCGTCAATAAAGATGATGGCGTTCTGCGACTCCATCAATTCCTTCATGATGGTCTTGAGCCGCTCTTCGAACTGGCCGCGGTACTTGGTGCCGGCGACGATCAGGGAAAGATCGAGCGCCAGGATGCGCTTGTCAGAGAGGAACGAGGGCACGTCGCCATCGGCAATGCGCTGCGCCAGCCCTTCTACGATCGCAGTCTTACCCACCCCCGGCTCGCCGATGAGGACGGGATTGTTTTTGGTGCGGCGGCAGAGGATCTGCACCACGCGCTCCAGTTCCTGCTCGCGACCGACGAGCGGATCGAGCTGAGTATCCAGCGCCGCTTGGGTGAGGTCGCGGGAGAACTCGCTCAGCAGGGAGGACTCGCGGGTCCGCTGTGGCTGCGCTTTCTCCTGCGAGCTACGCGCCAGCTCTTCGCGGATGGTGGAAAGCCGGAGACCGCGCTCGTGCAGGATCTCGGCGGCAAAGCACTTCTCTTCCCGCAGCAGGCCCAGCAGAAGGTGTTCGGTGCCGATGTGCTTGTGCGAGAGCCGTTCCGCCTCTTCGGCGGCGTAGGCGAGGACGCGCTTGCATTCGTTGGACAGGGGGAGATCGACGGAGGTGGACACCTTCTCGCGGATGGTGGTGTGGCCCTCGATCTGCTTGCGAATGGATTCCACCGAGGCGTGCGAACGCAGGAAGCGGTTGGTCAGCGCCTTGTCCTCGCGCAGCAACCCCAACAGTAAGTGCTCCGTCTCGATGTACGGAGAACCGAACTGGCTGGCCTCGTAGCGCGCGAAGAAAATCACGCGTCGGGCTTTTTCTGTATAGCGTTCAAACATGTTCCCTCGCCGGAAAGCCCTTCGTGGGACTAACTTCGGTCCCTGCTGGGCTCCCTCCCATTGCCCTACTGCCCGGGGGGCCGGCAGCCAAGCAATTTGCCCTAATTACTAACCGCCAATACGCATCAGCGATTTGCTTCCATCTCTGCCAAGCTCTCACACATACTTCTCACGCCGGAAGCGACTGCGGCTCGACCTCCTCAACACGACCTTGATGCATCCGCAACACGCGGTCGCAGCGGCGTGCAAAATCAAGGTTGTGGGTGACGATCAGGGAGGTCAGCCGATAGTCGCGATGCAGCCTGGCGATCAAAGCGAATACTACCTCCGCCGTACGGCTGTCGAGATCGCCGGTGGGCTCGTCGGCCATCAACAGGCGCGGCCGCGTCACTAGCGCCCTCGCCAGTGCGACCCGCTGCTGTTCGCCGCCAGAAAGCTCACCCGAGCGATGCTGTGCCCTTTCCGATAACCCAACCTCACCCAGCCACAGCGCCGCTTCCCGTTCGGCTTCGCTCCAGCGCTGCCCCCGCACCAACAAGGGCAACGCGACGTTCTCCGCCGCGGTGAATTCCGGCAGCAGATAATGGAACTGCCACACGAAACCGATTTCCCGGTTGCGAAAATCAGCCGCGGCCTCGTCCGAGAGCGATCGCAACGGCGATGCCCCGCAGTATACGTTACCCTCAGAAGGCCTATCAAGCGTCCCGAGGATATGCAACAGCGTGCTCTTGCCCGCGCCGGATTCTCCCACGATGGCCAGCATCTCCCCCGTCATCACACGGAAGGACAAATTCTCAAAGAGCACTAAATCCGTGCTGCCAGAGCGGAAAACCTTGCTTAGCCGCTCTACGCGCAGGATTTCCGTCACTCCTGTTGGATGCAAGCCCTCACTCCAGGGTCACAAATTAGCCATTCAGCCCCAAAATGCGCTTGCAACCTTTGCCGATGCGGCATTTGGAGAATCATCCCGCCAATCCTTTAGCCATTCCAGCCAAATCGTCCGGCCCGGCATCACCAAAGTACCTCCGCGAGAGATTGCCTGTAACCACCCAAGTTACTTTTTCCAGCTTCGAAACTGCTGTCGCCGCGCCCGGCTTCTGGCTAATTAGCGCTTGGCTGTTAGCCGAAAGGCTTAAACGCGGAGCCAGAATGCCAGGGGCCTAGAGCGGAAAGCCAAAAGCCAATAGCCAAGAGCACGAAACTCCCAAATTCACTCATACCGCAGAGCCTCGGCTGGCAAAATGCGCGATGCCGACCACGATGGATAAATCGTCGCCACGAACGATACCGCCAGCGCGACTACTGCCACCACGATTCCGTCCAGCACACGAGCTGCGAATGGCACGTAATCGATCGAATACACCTCGGGGGAAAGCGATACCAGCCGGTAGTGGGCACCGATCCAGGAGAGGGTGTAGCCCAACACCAGCCCGATGGCTGTACCCAATGTGCCAATCAGCGCGCCCTGGTAGACGAACACATTGCGCACCTGCGCCCGCCGCGTACCCAGCGACATCAGCACGGCGATGTCGCGGGTCTTCTCCATCACCATCATGATCAGCGAGATCAGGATGTTCAGCGCCGCCACCAGCACGATCAGCCCAATCGTGATAAACGTGACCACTCGCTCCAGCTTCAGCGCGTGGAACAATTGCCGGTTCTGCTCCATCCAGTTAGTGGCCATGAAGCCTTTGCCCGCATCCCGCTCGATCTCTTTCCCGATGACGCCGGCCTGGTAGATATCATCCACCTTAAACTCGATCACCGAGATCACATCTCCCAGGCCGAATAGCCGTTGCGCATCGGCGAGCCGGATGAAGGCCCAGCCGGTGTCGTAGTCGTAGAAGCCTGACTTAAAAATGCCGGCGACCCGAAAACGGACGTATTTAGGCACCAGGCCGAAGGGCGTCAGCTCACCTTGTGGGCTGGTAACCAACACGACCGATCCCACGGTCGCGCCTAGGTCATCGGCCATGTCTTTGCCCAAGATAATGGGTGGCATTTGGGCAATGCGCTTCGGCGAATCTGGGGGAATTTGTGATTTGTAGTTCGTAATTTGTAAATTGGGCGAATTCAGTTCTTCGGCCGAGCCGAACTTCACGGTCTGGAGAAGTTCGCTTACCTTCTTCTCGTATTCCGGCAGCACACCTTTGAGGATACCGCCGCGGGCGCGCGCCCCGCGCGAGATCAGCACCTGTTCGAATAGCGCGGGAGCGGCGGCTTTTACGTGTGGCTCCTTCGAAAGCTGCTCCATAAGCGCCGGCCAGTCGCGGATGCCGTCATTCTCAACCCGCATCAGATTGATATGTGCCGTTGACCCCAGCAGACGTTCCTGTAGATCCTGACGAAAGCCGTTGTTGATGGCCAGCGCGATGATGAGCGAGGCCACGCCCGCCGCCACACCGATGACGGAGATCGCGGTAATGACACTAATAACTGCTTGGCGGCGTTTGGCTCGCAAGTATCTCGAAGCGACAAACAGCTCGAACCTCATAAGAAGCGATCTCGGCCCTTAGCGGTTTTCACTTGTCGTCCGCTTTGCAGCACCCGCAATCAGACGCGGAATGATCGCCGGCGTGGTTTGGCGATAACGCCGGTACTGCTCCCCGAACCGGCGCTCCAATTCATCGTCTTCCATGCGGATCATCACCGCACCAGTGACAAGCGCGAAGCCAGTCAGGACATAAATGACAACCAGACCGGTACCGAAACTCCATCCGATCAGTTCACAGAGATGGCCAACATAGACAGGATGACGCACACGCGAATAAAGGCCGCTGGTCACTAAACGCTGCTCGAACCTGTCGCCCTCGACCTCAGAGCGGCCGGTGAGTTGTGCCAAGCTGAGAGTGGCGAGGGCACCATAATAGATATAAAGACCGGCAGCAAGGAAGGGCGCGGCGGCCAGCCAGGAAGCTGCGCCCTCATACAAAGCCACGCGCCGCCAACGCCAGGTGATCGCGCCTGCGCCCACCAACATGGCAACCCACAACGCTGCCAGGATGCGGAAGCGCGCGCCACGGCGATTCCGCCAGTATTCCGCTCGCGGGTGTACCAGCAACCAGAACGACGGAATAGTCGAGAGCACAATCGCAAACAGCCAACCAGCCGTCCGCAGGGTTGCCAGCATGGTTTTGATTCTAGGTGGAATTGGGCCATTGTGTCATTGAGCCATTGAGTCATTGGAGAACGTCCTGGCTATGGGCTTTCAGCTTTTAGCCGCAAGCTAGCCGCCAAAGGCAATAGCGCCTTTCAATGACTCAATGGCTCAATGACACAATGACGCCGTCCGGCTCACCGTGACCGCGCCTGTCGAGTGCCTTCGCTGGCCAGTGTCTTGGCCGTGCCCATGTTCTCGAAGCGGTCGTAAACGCGGACCACGATCACATGCTCAAGCGGCAGCTCCGATTTCGCGTGCTTCTTTCCCTTGCTTGCTGCGGGCGAGGCCTCCGACTCTCCGGGTATCGGGACGCTGAAATCGTAGTTCTCCACACGATTGTCAGAGAGCAAGCCAACGGGTTCAAGGAAGTGCCACTCGCCTGCGTCCACTGAATACTCGGCCCTCTTGATGGGGGAGAAGTTGTCGGCCGCGCGAAAGGTGACGTGCATCTGGCCACCGCCCTCCAGAGTGGCATTAAGGTTCTCGATACGCGGCGGCGTGTTATCCACTTCAAAGCGGCTGCTCTCTTTCTCGCCGCTGAGGGCCTCGTCGGGAGAGTGCGACGGTGCATCAGAAGCAACCAGCTTGAGGCTGTAGCCGCCATCTGGGAATAGGCCCGCATCCCAGGTGAGGTATTTTTCGTTGAGCTTGTCCTTGAGCAGCTTCCACTGCGTTTCGTTGTCGCCGCGAAAGTAGACGGAGTACACCAGTTCGTCATCATTGTCGTCGTGGGCGGCCCAACGGGCGCTGATGGAGTCGTGATCGCGGATCGCGGGCGGGGGCGCTTCATAGTGGGGGCCGCTGGAGATGGGCGAGCCTTCGCCGCTACTCTTAGGCGCGGGCGTCACGTTGTAGCGCACGCCGACCTGTACCGTCACCTCATCAATGACGGGCGCGACATTGTTAGGCCGGTAGTTGACCTTGACCACATCGATGCGGGCCGGGATCGGGCCGGGACGCAGCACCGCCTTCCACTGAATAAAACGTGCGGCCGGCACGTCGGTGGCCCCATCCTTCGCCATATCCAGTTTCTTCCACGGGCTCCAATTGCGGTCGGGGTTATCAACATTGCCGCTGCGGACATAGAGATCGTAATTGCCGCTGCCCAGCACCTCCAGCCGGCCCCAGCGCGAGAAGATACGAGCATCGAACACATCGCTCTCGTAGCTGCCCTCTGAGTCGGGCTGCGGTCCCAGCAGAAAGATTTTTCCCAGATTGCTGGTAGCAAGATAGAGGCCGTTGTTGGGCCCTTTGGTAAACCCAGTCACCTGGGTAGCGCTCGCCTTCAGCAGGTCCACGTAATCCCCGCTGTTCTCAATCATGTAAACCCGGGCCTTGTTGCCACTGCCGGCCAGCAGCCGGCCTTGGTCATCGAACCCCAGTGCATAGACGATATCTTCGCGCGATGACCAGATGCGCTTGGGCGAGCCGTCGGGGGCAATCTGATACACCTCGGAACCGGGCGTCGTGGGCAACGGCGGCACCACCGTGGCACCGACGTTCAGTCCGGCGGTGCTGCTGGTTGTGGTGGGCTGGGGAGTTTGCCCAGGATTACTCCCCTGTCCCGAGGGGCTTGTCGGTGCCGTATTAACTGGCGGAGGCTGCAAAGCGCGCTTCTCGCCCACCCCCGCGGCGTAGATATTGCCGGCCGCGTCCACAGCAAGGGCAGTGATTTCTTTCTTGGGTGCGCTGTAAAGCACGAAGGCATCGCCGGTCGGGGAGATCCGATAGATCAGTCCGCTGCCATCGGAGCCGGCAATCAGGTTGCCTTTGGTGTCGAACGCTAGCACACGGATATGAGCTTCATCGCTCTTGAAAAAAACCGAGCTGTTGCCCTTGCGGTCCACCCGAAAGATCTGTCCCTGGTCCCCGGTGGCGACGTAGAGCCGACCCTTAGGGTCAAGCGCCAAGTCCCAGATGTATTTAGTCTTTGGATCGAAGAAGACCGAAGACGTGAAGTTCGGATCGAGGTCAGTCTTGCCCTCGTTGGTGGGAGGGGCAACCGCCTTCTTGCTGGTCTTGGAGGAACGCTCGATCTTGTATACCTTACCATCGGGCGAAGTAGCGGCATAAAGGACGCCACCCGTGTCCACTACCAGCGCCTGGACTTCGAGTTCCGGTGGCGCGAACACCACGCTCGCCTTGCCTTCCGGCGTCACGCGATAAACCCGCGCCGGCGCGCCGGCCGCCGCGAACACGTTGCCTTGGCCGTCGGCGGCCACGGACCAAATATAGGTCGATGGCGTCGTGTATACCGGCTTAAAAGCAGGCGCAAGTTCCAGCGAGCCGCCGCTCGTGATAGCCACGCCTTTGGCGGTGCCTTTTTCGAAATCGTCGAAGCTCGACTGCTTCCAGATGCGTGTGCCTTCGGCGAGCAGGCACTGCGCACTGGCTAGGATCAGGACAGGCAGAACACGGAACTGCTTCATCAGGATTACTAATAGATTAACAGAAGACTAGATTAACAGAAGACTAGCACCGGAGGGCGGATGCGATGGTCCGAATCCGCAGCCGGCTTCAGCCGCGCCGCCAAGCCCCGCACTAAGCTTTCCAGAGCTGCACCATAAATCAGGCAGCAACCTCCGACTGCCAGTCGCATCTTTGTACAATAGTCGATCTGTGCCCATATTGGAGAGGAGGGCTTACATGAAGAGCTTTTTGGTGGGATTAGGAATCGGCATCGGACTGGGCGTTCTGTTTGCGCCCACGAGCGGGGAGCAGACCCGCAGCAACATTCGTGATCGTGCCGGGGAACTGGCAGATACCGCCCGCGAGACCCTGGAGCAGGGGCGGGAGCGAGTACGCAGCGGCATCGGCGCAATTCGTGGATCGGGGGCGGCGACAGGAACCGAAACCAGCCGTCCCATTGGCAGCACCGGGACCAGCTACTAAACTTTTCTTCCGCTGAATATCAGCACGGGCAGCGCTACCGCTGTCCGTTTGTTATTTACGGTGCCTTGTTTTCGGAGACCAGCGCACGAAATGACGGACTTGTCCTCGCTGTCGATTCTGTTCCCTCGGGCAACTCGCGGACGAAAAAATGCGTCAGCTTGGCTGAGCTTTTGTGTGTGCCTGCAAAGGTCTTCAAGTGCGGCCAGCGCATTCCAGCAAGCGGCATCTACCGCGTCATCCACGCTCAGCACCGGCTGCCGCAAGAAGTGAAACTCGTAAAAGGTGAAGTCTTCCCGCGCTGCATGGAGTGCGGGGAGGTGGTGCGTTTCAGGATGGTTCGGCTACTTACTGAGGTAAACGGCCTGCGCGAGAAGATCATCTTGAATGCCATTCCGGAGATCCCAAAGGAAGAGGCGGCTCCCATTCCGGAACTCCAAAAGGAAGATGCGGCCTGAAGGGCGGCCTTCCTTGACAGTCTGTTATCCTCCTTCTTATTCTTGTATTTAACGCTCGCGAGCAGGTTTGTGGCTGGGGGCATGCGATCGCAAGAATTTATAGCGGAGCCAGGGCGATGTTGATCAGTGTCCGCGAATTAGAACTGCACGAGATCACGTTTTCCCACGAATTCGATCCGCAGGCGATTGACTTTGGCTCGGACGTACAGCAGCACGCGCCTCTGAGGGCGCAAGGCCGGGCAGAACTGCTCCAGGAACATCGCGGCCACGGCCGGGCCTTGGAAGATATCCGCGTCGTGGGCGATTTCTCCACCCAGCTCGAGCTGCGATGCGCGCGCTGCTTGGAGCAGGTGCTGCGAAACGTGGCTGGCGAATTCGACCTCATCTACCGGCCGCGGGGGGCCGACGCTGGCGTGGAGGAACGCTCGATCGGCGGTTCGGAAGCCGACATAGGCTACTATCAGGGGGAAGGATTGCTGCTGGAGGACGTGTTGCGCGAGCAGGTCCTGTTGGCGGTCCCTCTAAAGGCCATATGCAATGATACCTGCAAAGGACTGTGCCCGCGCTGCGGCCAAAACCTGAATTTCGGGACCTGCGCCTGCCAGCCAGTTCAGGACCACCGCTGGGACGCGTTGCACGAGATCCGGGAGAAGTTGAAGCGTTAGATTAGAAAAGACGCCGCGGGTTTTCACGGATCAATGCGGACCTGAGAAAGAGCAACTTGGCCTTGTTATCAAAATGAGATCCGTGCTGATCCGTGCAAATCCGTGGCATATTTGAGACTTTTATGGCCAATCCAAAACGCAGACACTCGCAGGCGCGCACCAGCCGGCGCCGCGCCCACGACCACCTCACACCGCATTCACTTTCTGAATGCCCCAACTGCCACGAGCGCAAAATGCCGCATCGCGCTTGTCCAAAGTGCGGGTACTATAAGGGTCGCGAGGTCTTGGAAGTCTCGACCGAGAAGTGATCGGCCGGCCTCGCATTCCACCCTGGGGTGAGTGGGGCAGGCTGTTTCAGCGGTCTGCCAAATGCCGATGCCGACCGTCATAGCCCTCGACGCCATGGGTACCGACCGCGCGCCGAAGCCCGAGATCGAAGGCGCCGTCCAGGCATCTCGACACCACGACATCCAAGTATTGCTGGTGGGGCGAGAATCCCAGTTGCGGGAAGAACTGGCAGGACACCCATCCGCCGCCGGCTTGCCCATCGGCATCCTCAATGCAAGCGAAGTCATCGGCATGCGCGAAAAGGCCGCCCAGGCCATGCGCGGCAAGCGGGACTCCTCGATGCGAGTTGGTCTGCGCTTGGTGCGCGACCGCCGGGCTGACGGGTTCGTCACCGCCGGCAACACCGGGGCTGCCATGGCTATCGCCAAGGTGGTGCTGGGAACGCTGCCCGGCGTGGACCGTCCCGGCTTGGCTGCGGTCTTCCCCACCGCCACCGGCTCAGCGGCAATCATGATCGATGTTGGCGCCAACGTCGATTGCAAGCCGCACAACCTGGAACAATTCGCGGTAATGGGCGAAATCTATTTCCGCAGCATCTTCTCCAAGCCCCGGCCGCGTGTCGGGCTGCTCTCCATTGGAGAAGAGGAGACCAAAGGCAACGAACTCACCTTTCAAGCTTTCCACCTGCTGAAGACGCTGCCCATCAATTTCGTGGGCAACGTCGAGGGACGCGACCTTTACAACGGCAATGCCGACGTTATCATTTGCGACGGCTTCGTGGGCAATGTAGCGCTAAAAGTGTCCGAAGGCGTCGCCCAGACCGTGAGCTATATGCTGAAGGACTCACTGAAGTCCACCCTGGCATCCCAGATGGGGTCCCTGTTGGCGCGGAGCGCTTTTAAGGCGCTCAAGCGGCGCCTGGACTACTCCGAATACGGCGGAGCGCCGCTGCTTGGCGTCAAAGGCGCATGCATCGTCTGCCACGGCTCCTCCAATGCGAATGCCATCAAGAATGCGCTGCGGGTGGCCGCCGAGTATGCGCGCGCCGGCATCACCCGTAAGATCGAGGCGGAGCTGGCTCATCTCCGCCACAACGCGGTGCTCAGTCAGACATGAGCGTCATCGCCTTCCTCTTTCCCGGACAGGGGTCGCAAGCAGTCGGCATGGGCAAGGAACTGGCGGCCCTGTACCCCGTCGCGCGCGAGACTTTCGACCAGGCCGACGCGGCGCTCGGCTTCAGGCTCTCCCAGTTGTGCTTCGCAGGACCCGAAGAGGAACTGAAGTTAACCGAAAATACGCAGCCGGCAATCCTCACAGTTTCCGTCGCGGCCCTCCGGGTCTTGCACGAGAAGGGCATCGCGCCTGCCTACGCCGCCGGACACAGCCTGGGCGAGTATGCGGCGCATGTTGCTGCGGGTACGTTGAGTTTCGAAGACGCGCTGCGCACGGTCCGCAAACGCGGGCGCTACATGCAACAAGCCGTGCCAGTTGGGGGAGGCGCGATGGCCGCCATTCTGGGTATGCCGCTTGCGGAGTTGGAGAAAGTCTGCCTCGAGGCAACGCAAGGCGAAGTCTGCTCGCCAGCCAATATTAATTCTCCCGACCAGATCGTCATCTCCGGCAACACGCGTGCCGTGGAACGCGCCGCCGAGCTGGCCAAGCAGCGCGGCGCAAAGCGTGCCATTCTGCTGCCGGTCAGCGCGCCCTTCCACTGCTCGCTTTTGCAACCGGCGCAGGACAAGATGGCGTGCGACTTGGCCCAGCTTCAGTTTCAACAGATGCGCATCCCTGTGGCCTGCAATGTCGATGCTCAGTTAGTCGACACGCCGCAGGCTGCCCGTGACGCACTCATCCGTCAGGTGACCGGCGCCGTGCGCTGGGAGCCCTGCATGCGGCTGCTGCTCGCACATGGCGTTGATACCTTCGTCGAAGTTGGCCCTGGTAAGGTTCTCTGTGGCCTCATGCGCCAGATCGACCGCTCCAAGACTTGTTTGAATGTGGAAGATGAAGCCTCGCTTCACAAAACATTCCATCATCTCGCAAGAGCCAAGACCGACGTTGCGTGACGGCAGGGCGGTGATTGCCAGCATCAATACGGGGAAAAGGTTAGTGTTTTATCCTTTTTCTCCACCCAGATCCGCGCTTTGTCGGCGCGGTCGTTGACGGTGACCTGCACAATCACGCCGCTGCCCTTCTTGGGTCGCACCGAGCCGTCAATCTGGAATTCCTTGATCAGCCCCCACTCGCCGCCCGGTCCCCAGTCCACGCGGAACTCGCCAAAGCGATAGTTCTTGTACCGGTCGGGGTGCTGCTTCCAGTCAGGATCGTGCATCCAGATGCCGTATGCCGCCTCGTAGTCCTGGCGTTCAAGCGCCTGGAAGAAGTTGTGGACCAGGTGCTGGTATGGCCAGTCGCGGAACCGGAAGAAAATCACCACGGCCAGCACGGCGGCAACAACAACGATTACTGCCAGGCGCTTCCGTCTTCGCTCACGCGCGGGATCGTACGCCGGCGCCTGGAAGAGCGTGGACATTAGCATTGGTATTGTACCAACCGTGCAAAACGCCCTTCGGATAATCCCGCTAACGACTGGTCCGTATAACGGAGCGAGGGGAAGATTGTGTGAGAAAATAGCAGGCATTGCCGAACAGGATGCCCACGATTGAGCCAGCCATTCGTCCCCGCTCGGAAGAATTAGAGCGGTACAAAAACCGACATGCAGTCCCGGTCCTGGTGCTCGAATTCACCGATGAGCGCACGCGCAGCCGTTTGCGCGAGGCCGGACTGCTCTCGATCATCTTTCACCTGTTGCTGATCTTGACCGTTCCCTCCCTACTTAAGTCTTCGCCCGGAAAGCAGATGCGGGTCTGGACGGCGCAGGAGATCATCAATCGCGACCGTGAGCTTACTTATGTGGAGATGCCCAAGGACAATCAGCAGGTAACGAAACGGCCGAACACTTACATTATTTCGGACAAGGACCGCATCGCCACCTCGCGCCAGCCCACTCTCGATGCAAAAACGATCAGGGAGTTGCGGAACAGCTTGGTGCGCCCGCTCGGACCGATGGCGCCTCCGTCTTCGCCGCCCGTGCCTCCGCCCCAGGTGGCACAAGCTGCACCACCTGCTTCTCCACCGAGCCAGACTGGCACCCAGATGGCGCGGCTGGAGCCGCCTCCCTCTCCCGCTCCCAATACCTTTGCGAAGGCGCCGCTTTCCGCCGGCTCAGCCATCGAGCAGGCAGCGCGCGAGAGCGCCACCCGCCGCGCCGGGGGAATAGGCGGAGGCGGCGACTACGGCGGCCTCGGTGGCGGGGTCCGTGGCAGCGCCGCCCAGGGGAATTTGGAGGTCCTCAGCGACACCATGGGGGTGGACTTTGGCCCCTATCTGGCTCGTGTGCTCCACGACGTACGCAACAATTGGTACAACCTCATTCCCGAGGTCGCACGTGCGCCGTTGATGAAGAAAGGAAAAGTGTCAGTTCAATTCGCCATTCTGAAAGACGGCAGCGTGGCGGGAATGAGATTGGACGCACCCTCCGGCGATGTCTCCCTCGACCGTGCTGCCTGGGGCGGCATAACGGCCTCCAACCCCTTTCCTCCGCTGCCGAGCGAATTCCGCGGACAGTACCTGCGGCTGCTGTTCCATTTTTACTACAATCCCGACAGACACGACCTGCAGTAGGGGATGCACGGCTGAAGCCGTGCCCTTTCACCAAACAGGGCTACACCAATCGTGGACGGTCTAAAATTCTCGTATGCAACCCGCGCGCCAGCAGACCTTAGGACTGATTCTCATCGCCCTGCTCATCCTGATTGTCACCCTGGTGCGCTTCGCGCGTGTCATGCCCTGGAGCATCCGCTGAGTTGTCCGCCGCGCCAGAGCCGCTACTGTTAGCCATAGTCGGTCCGACCGGCAGCGGCAAGACCGCGCTCTCCCTGGCCGTTGCCGAACACTTTAAGGGAGAGATCGTCAACTGCGACTCCGTGGCTCTCTACCGCGGACTGGAAATCGGTACCGCAAAGCCTTCGGCAGAAGAGCGCAGCCGCGCGCCGCACCACCTCTTTGACATTCTCGAGCCCACGCAAGTGTTCACCGCCGGCGATTATGCGCAAGCCGGCCGGTGCGTCGTGGCAGAGATTGCCAATCGCGGACAACTGCCCATCGCGGTTGGCGGGACCGGACTTTACCTGCGGGCGTTCCTCCAAGGTCTCTTCGCCGGCCCCAAGCGCTCCGAAGCATTGCGCCAGCGCCTGCGAGAGATCGCTCGGCGCAAGGGATCACCTTGTCTCCACCGCATGCTTCTCCGGTTCGATACTGCGGCCGCCGGGAAAATCCATCCCAATGACACCCCCAAGCTGATTCGCGCCCTAGAGGTGTGCCTGCAATCGCGGCAGAAAATGACCGAGCTGTGGCAGCAAGGGCGCGACTCGCTTAAGGGCTTTCGTATTCTGCGCATTGGCCTCGACCCGGACCGTGCTGTGCTCTACCAGCGCATCAATCAGCGCGCCCGACGGATGTTCGAATCCGGCTTGATCGAGGAAACGAAGCGCCTCGTCGAGTGCTATGGCGCTTCTGTCCCGCCACTGCAGTCCCTCGGATACAAACAGGCGCTGCAGTTGCTGCGCGGGGAAGTGGATCGCGAGTCCGCCATCACAGCGGCCCAGCAAGCGCATCGCAACTACGCCAAGCGGCAGATGACCTGGTTCCGCCGCGAACCCGATGTTCATTGGCTGCACGGCTTGGGCGAGGACGCGCAGATCCAGTGCCGGGCCCTCGCCTTGGTCAAAGAAAACGCCTCCGCTACTGGCAGCCAGTAAACGCCAGTGTAGACGCGTTCACCGCGGTACCTGGAGTCACCACCAGCGGCCCGCCTGGCGGAGCCAGCGTGTCCGTCTGCTTCTCCGATGGACTGCAGGATGCCGCCTGCCCGTCCATTATGTAGTTCACCGGCGCCGGGGCTTGCGTGTAGCTCGTGCCCGCCGGATTGAACACGCCCACGTTTGGATTCCCCGCCGGCACTAGCACAGTATAGTCGGCGCAGGCAACCATGTTGCTGCTGCAGGTGTTTGGGTTGGGAATGGCGGTGGTGATCGTGGTCGTGGTAGAGGTAGTCCCGAACTGCGGGATCGGAAGCAGGAGATTGCTGCTGACGGCCTGCAACGGCACCAGCGTCACGTCTTCAACGATGGCCGTGTTCGCGGCTGAAGTTGTCGTTACCGTGCCTTTGATGGTGGCTTGTGCACCAGCGGCAATGAGCTTGATCCTGGTGGACGGCCCAGTCAGGCTGTTGCCGGGCTGTACACCGCTGGTAACCGTGGCCGCATAGGCCGTGCCGCCATTGAGCGCGATAGCGATCACGTCATACGTTCCCGGAGATAACGGGCAGAAGACGAAGTTGCCCGAGGCATCCGCCAGGGTCGCCATCTTCACATCCTCAATGCCTGCATTCGACACGCATCCGGCTCCCGAGCAGGCCGCTCCGGGTTGGGCCAGCATCACCATCACTGTTCCCCCAGAGATGGGCTGACCGGAGCTGTTGTCCACTACAGTGCCATTGATCGAGGTGCTTTGCAGCGACACCTCGCCCGCGTGCAGCACAGGCTTCAGCCGGGCCCGGCCATTTCCTTGGACGATGATCGAGGCGCAGGCGTTGAAGTCGATATCAAGGTCCACAGTTTGACCGGCGGGCACCGTGAATTTTCCTCCTGCAATCTGTCCGGGCGGGATTT
This sequence comes from Terriglobales bacterium, assembly GCA_035639935.1. Taxonomy (GTDB): domain Bacteria; phylum Acidobacteriota; class Terriglobia; order Terriglobales; family Acidobacteriaceae; genus JAHFUA01. The sequence continues at coordinate 8,613 of DASQXC010000081.1, read as the reverse complement.
TGATCCCGGTCTGCAGTTCGCTGGAGAGCAACAGCGGCATCGCATTTCCGACGCTTGGCACGACGCAGTTCACTCCCGTCCCCGCCGGGCACTTATTGCCACCGACGATATTCGAGGCTTGGCTGTCGCCCGCGAGAACGATCCGAATCTGCTGGTAGGTTCCGGGCTGAATCCCAGTTTTGTCCCCAAGGGTTGCCAGGAAGCAGGTGCGGTCCGTGATCCCGAGCAGGTCCACCTGCACAGGGGCGTTTTTCAAATTGGGTGTCAGGTCTATCCAGCCGGCTTCGTTCGGGCCGGCTGAGGTACTGGTGTGGATACGCACATCCGAGATCGTCACGAACACCTTGCTGAAGGCCCCGTGATGGGCGGACGAGCAGGTGGTCGGATCGCTGACGTGCACGATAACTCCGCTGGCTTGCGCCGCAGCGGGGGGGTTGTTGTTGCTGCTGCCACCGCCGCTACACCCGAAGACGGCCACTGCGAGCACAAGGAGGACGCCACAGAAAGGGAGGAACTTCCGCATATATACCTCGTGAAGACGCAATTTTACCTTGGCAGCCAGAAAGCAATGCGTAGGAAAACTGACAACCCGCCGCTGCTCTGCTATAACCCACTCATGCCTAAGAGGCTGGCCATCGTTCTTCTCCTGCTGATGGGTTCCTGTGTCGGCGACGACAAGTTTCAGCGCCCAGCTCCGGTGCGCCTGACGCATGAAGGCGAGGACTGGGCGCAGAAGACCCTGCGCAAGATGTCGCTTGAGGAAAAGATCGGACAGATGTTGATGATTCGGGCGCTGACCCAGTTCTTCAACCTGCAAAGTCCCGCGTATCTCCAGCTTCGAGATAATATCCGCCGTTACCACATTGGCGGCGTGTTGCTCACCGTGGGCTCCGAAGGCGGAGCCGTGTTCCGCAACCAGCCCTATGAAGCCGCCATGCTTACCAACCAGCTCCAGCGCGACTCCAAGTTGCCGCTGATCTTCGCCGCCGACTTTGAGCGCGGACTGGCCATGCGTTTTTATGGCACCACTGGTTTCCCCGCAGCCATGGCCTTTGCTGCTGCCGGTACTCCGCAGCATGCCGCAGATATGGCGCGGGTGGTCGCACAGGAATCCCGCGCTATTGGGGTGCAGTGGAACTTCTTTCCAGTTGCCGATGTCAACTCGGAGCCCGCGAATCCCATCATTAACACCCGCGCTTTCGGCGAAGACCCGCAGCAGGTGATCCCCTACGTACGCGCCTACCTGAAGGCGGCCCACGACAACGGCATGCTCACCACTGCCAAGCATTTCCCGGGACATGGGGACGTAGACAGCGACACCCACCTGGGAAGCGCGCGTGTTTCGGCCGACCGTGACCATCTCGAGCGCATCGAATTGCCTCCATTCCGGGCGGCCATCGAGGACGGAGTCGATGCGGTGATGGTGGCCCACGTTACTGTGCCCGCACTCGAACCCGATCCTGACCGTGTGGCCAGCGTTTCCCATGCAATTGTCACGGATACGCTCAAACGGGCGCTCGGTTTTAAGGGACTGGTGGTGACTGATGCGATGGAGATGAACGCCGTCGCGCAGTTGTTTCCGCCTGCACGCGCCGCGGTCGAGGCAGTCCAGGCGGGCAACGACATGGTCCTCATCCCTGCCGATCTCAATGCCGCCTACAACGGGCTGCTCAGTGCAGTGCGCAGCGGCGAAATCCCCGAGGCGCAGATCAATGCCTCCGTGCTGCGAATCCTCCGCGCCAAGGCTGCCGTTGGTCTGGACAAAGCTCGGCTGGTGGACATTAACGCGATGGCGGAAATCATCGCCCGTCCGGCGAACTTGGCGCTGGCGCAGCAGGTGGCAGATGAAGCTGTGGCCCTGGTTCGCGATAACGGCCGCGTGCTGCCGATTGCGCGCGGCGGAACTCGGGCGCCCTCGGCTGCGTATGAGACACCAGGCCCGGCGGAGAACCGTGTGCTCGTCGTGATCTTCAGTGACGACGTGCGCACCGATGCTGGGCGGGTGCTGGAGCGGGAGCTGCGGGCGCGCATTCCTGGGATAAACGTCCTCTATATCGATCCTCGGATCGCGAACGGCATGTCGGAGGAGGTATTACGAGCGGCCAACCAGGCGCAGACCGTGGTCGCGGCCGCCATTGCTACTCCTTCAGCCGGTAAGGTGCTGAGAGTGAATGGAGTGCTAACAGCTTCCGTTTCGCTGGACGACGCCACGGCCGGTTTGCTGCATCGCCTGTTGCAGCGCGCCGGCGACAAAACCGCGCTTGTCGCCCTCGGAAATCCGTATTTGGCGGGGCAATTCCCCGAAGTTCAGAACTACCTCTGCACTTTTTCCAATGATCCGCTCTCGGAGATGAGCGCGGTGAAAGCTCTGTTCGGCGAGATCCCCATCCGAGGCCGGATGCCGGTCACGATTCCTGGGATCGCCAGACGCGGGTCAGGACTCGATCGCGCGGTGCTGGCCCAAGGAGGACATCCATGAAAATGTTTCCGCCCCGGCACGTAGCGAGCCGGAGGAGGACCCTCGGTGTGCTTTTGGTGCTGGGCGTGCTCAGCGGGTGCACAGTCCAGAAGAAGGGCGAGGGGGCAAGCAAAAAAGTGGATATTGAAACGCCGTTGGGCAGCCTGCATGTGAATACCCAGGTTGATGCTAAAGATACGGGCATGGCAGTCTACCCCGGCGCCACGCGCGCAGAAGATGATGAGGGCAAGCACGCCGCCAACCTGTCCATCGATAGTTCGCTGTTCGGCGCCAAGGTGGTGGCCATCAAGTACCGCTCTGACGATCCTCCAGACAAGCTGCTCGATTTCTATCGCAAACAACTGAAGATCTATGGCGAGGTGTCGGAATGCCACGGCAATATCGACCTCGAGCACGGCAATGTGCGCTGCCGGCCAGCCGGCCCGCGGGCGGAAACCAACCTCGTCACCGGCACCGAAGAGCGTCAGCACATTGTTTCGGTAAAACCTGACGGCAAAGGCTCCCAATTCGCTCTGGTGTATGTGCAGACCCGCGGGGAAAAGGGCACGCTGTGAAACCCCGAAAACGCAAGTCCATCCCGAGGTCCAAAACCCAACGCAGGTCTCTTCCTAGACTGCGTCCGACGCTGCGAACCATCTCACTGCGCCTGCCCGAATCCATGCTCGGCTAATTGAGAATGCTGGCAAACAAATGGGATGTTCCGTACGATCTTTGCTGAAACAGTTGCTGGTCGAGCGGCTGCAGAAAGAAGTTTCCACGGGCGCTAGGAGCTAAGGCGCCCGTTGCAGAATTCTGCCGCGCTCTTGTAACCTGAATCGCAGTGGATCATCCCTGTCATCGCTGTCATGCGAGCGTGGAAGACGGGGTAGCGTTTTGTCCGCATTGTGGCGCTCCCCAGATACGCGTCTCCGCTGTGGCTGCCGATGAGCCAGTTGCGCCGGCTTTTCCCCGCGGCGTGCCGGGCGAATTACAGTCTGCGGCCCCGCCGGTCGGGATTTCCGAGGCGCCGCCGGGAAGAATCAGCTGGTCGCAGGGAGTACGCGCTTCGGCGCTGGCCGGCCTTTTGCTCGCGCTGGCCATTTTCTTTGTTCCGGTAATTGCCGCCGGCATCGGATTGTCTCTCCACTTGGGGCAGGCGCCGATTGGACTGCTGGTGCTGCTCGCGAGTTGGTGTTGCATGCTGCTCGCTGGAGTGCTGGCCGTCCGATTCTATCGCCGGCGCTGTCCGGAGACAGAAATCACTACCGGCATGGGTGCGCGCCTGGGCGCCCTGACCGGACTGCTGGGTTTCCTTTTCTACGGTTTCCCCCAGGCACTTCGCTTGGCCTTTTTTCACCTTTCCGGATCGGTCCGCGATGCGATGCAGAGAGCCATGGAGCAATCGGCGGCCCAGAGCGCCGATCCCAGAGCCCAGGAGTTGATGCGTAGCCTCACCTCCCCAGCCGCTTTAGCCGCCTTCTTTACGCTGCTGGTGGTGCTGTTTTTCCTGTTCTTCGTGGTTCTTTCCAGTGTAGGAGGAGCAATCGGCGCGTCTGTCTGGGGAAGAAAGCAATCCCGCGGGTGAGGCGGTCGCGAGACTTTTTGTGTTGCTTGCCGCACTCGATATACGGCGCGTAGAATGCAACTTCCCTCTAAGGAGCTCTGGCTTGATCCGAGGTAAGTCCATATGAGCTCGCAGGCACGACCCGAATCTTCGCCGGTCGCGGACAAAGATCTGCTGATGTCTGCCTCTGAGATCCAGCGTACTTTGGTGCGCCTGGCCCATGAAGTCGTGGAGAAAAACAACGGGGTGGACGGTCTGGCGCTGGTGGGCATCCGCCGCCGCGGTGTTCCGCTCGCACAGCGCATAGCGAAGGTGATCAATCAGATCGAGCACACGGAAATTCCGGTCGGCAGCCTTGACATCACGCTCTATCGCGACGACCTCTCCACTGTTGGCCCCAAGCCGCTGGTGCAGAAAAGCGACCTGGAATTCTCGGTTGCAGGGAAGAATGTGGTGCTGGTGGACGATGTCCTATACACCGGCCGCACCACGCGCGCTGCTCTCGATGCCCTCTTTGATCATGGACGGCCGGCTCGGGTGCAACTGCTGGTGCTGATAGATCGCGGCCATCGCGAACTTCCAATCGAGGCTGCCTTCATCGGCCGCAAGGTGCAGACCACCGATAGCCAGATCGTCGAAGTGAAGCTGAACGAAGTGGACAACGTCGAGAAGGTGCTGTTAGTAGAGAGAAGCGAGCGCGGCCCCACGCGATGAAGAAAAGCCGTTCTTTGCTCGCCATCGAACCGCTGGAGCTCCAACCGATCAACCACCTGCTTCGCGTGGCGCAGCGCTTGCAGCGAACCCGGCCACGTCCCCTGCTGCGTAACCGGCGTATCGCTCTGCTTTTCTACGAGGCTTCAACGCGCACACGGGTCTCGTTCGAATTCGCCGCCAAGGCGCTGGGAGCCATCACCACGCTGGTCCAGCCCACAGCTTCCAGCATCGAGAAGGGCGAGTCGCTGATGGACACGGGTTTGACGCTGCGCGCCACTGGCGCCGATGCGATCGTTATCCGGCATCCATCGTCCGGCGCTCCGCACCTGCTCGCACGCCATCTGGATATCCCAATCATCAATGCCGGCGATGGCCTGCACGAGCACCCGACCCAGGCGCTGCTCGATGCGTACACGATCCTGCGCCATAAAAAACAACTGCGCGGCCTCAAGGTGGCCATCGTCGGCGACATTTATCACAGCCGAGTCGCGCGCTCGAACATTCACCTGCTCAGCAAGGCAGGGGCTCAGGTGGTACTGTGCGGCCCCCCAGAGTTGCTGCCCCAGCTGGCCGCTACGCTCGCTCCTGGACTGCGGATCACACGGCACGTGGAGGAAGCCCTGCGCGGCGCCGACGTAGTCATGGTGCTGCGAGTGCAGAAAGAGCGGCTGGCAGGGCTCCAGCTCCACATGGACGAATATGTCGCCGGATACCAGGTCACTGCCGAGCGCCTGCGCCTGGCCAAGCGTGATGCCATCCTCATGCACCCTGGGCCGATGATCCGGGGCGCGGAACTCGCCGGCGACTTGGCAGATTCGCCCGCATCGGTGATCACGGAGCAGGTTGCTGATGGGGTCTGGGTGCGCATGGCTGTGCTGGTCACGGCGCTGGGAGCCGCACAAGCGTGATTTCGCCTGTGCGACTCCAACGGCTGAAGAGGCTGCTGAAAAACTAGATTTCCTGGTGTTTTGAGGGGCGCGGCTTGGATGAGTCGAGACAAGTGAAGGGGCACGACTTTAAGTCGTGCCATAGAAGGCCAATTAAAAATCGGCCTTTAGGCCCTGCGGTTCACCCCCAGGGGCTAAAGCCCAAGCCCTTATTTGCCCTTTACGGCACGCCTGAAGTCGTGCCCCTTCACTTTTCTCGGCACCGTCAAGCCGCGCCCCTTCAAAACACATTCGCAAATGATTTTTCAGCAGGCTGTGAAGCCGGGCCTCATCACAATTCATTGTGAGATCGAAAAACAAATCCCGAAGCTCGCTCCTGATCAAAGGCGGGCGTGTTATCGATCCTGCCAACCGAATGGACGGCGACTTGGATGTACTGCTGCGCGAAGGTCGCGTGGTTGAGGTTGCGCCACGCAACAAGATACGCAGTTCCGCCGAGGGAACCTTCAACGCCCGCGGGCTAATCGTCGCCCCCGGATTTATTGACCTGCACGTACACCTGCGCGAGCCCGGTCAGTCGTACAAAGAGACGGTCGCCACCGGCACAGCGGCAGCCGCAGCCGGAGGCTTCACCTCGGTTTGCTCGATGCCCAATACAATGCCGGTTGCGGATACGCCCGAGATCATCGCCTGGATCACCGATCCGGCGCGAGGCGCCGCGGTCAATGTCTTCCCGATTGCTGCGGCGACCATGGGCAGCCAAGGCTCGCGCCTCACGGACTTTCGCGCTCTGCAGCGCGCCGGTGCCGTGGCCGTCACCGATGACGGCCGTCCGATTCTGAACCACGACCTCATGCGCCAGGCGCTGGCCACTGCGGCGCAGCTTGGCATCCCAGTCGTGCAGCACGCGGAAGATACCCGCCTAACCGCCGACTGTTCTGTCAACGAAGGACCGGTGGCGTTTCGCCTGGGCCTGCGCGGCATGAGTGCGAAATCGGAAGCCAGCATCGTAGAGCGCGATGTCGCCCTCGCCGAAACCGCCAACGCGCACCTGCACGTCGCCCACGTGTCCACCGCAGCGGCCCTCAAGCCCATCCGCCGCGGCAAACGTAATCATGTGAATGTCACCTGCGAGGTGACGCCCCACCATTTCACGCTGACGGATGAGGACATCGTTGACTACGACACGCGCTTCAAGATGAACCCGCCGCTGCGCTCCGCCGCCGACCGCGAGGCGCTTCTGGTGGCGCTGGCCGACGGCACCATTGACGCCATCGCCAGCGATCATGCGCCCCACGCGCAGTATGAAAAGGAAGTGGAGTTCGAGCGCGCGCCCTTCGGCATCACCGGACTGGAGACTGCATTGGCCCTGGCAATCACTCGGCTACACCGGGACAGACGCGTCCCGCTGATGCGCATCGTGGAACTCTTCTCGGCGGGACCAGCGCGGGCCCTCAACCTGCGCGGCCGCGGCAGCCTCGGTCGAGGGGCCGCCGCCGACGTGACGGTATTTGATCCTAAGAAAGGCTGGAGGTTTGACGCCTCGAAGTCTCTTTCCAAATCGCGCAACACGCCCTTCGACGGCTGGCAGTTAACGGGCAAAGCTGTCGCCACCATCGTGGCCGGACGATTTGTGCATCGGGCGGACTAGAGGCGGCATGCTATCCAAGTAGGCCCCCGGGGCCTGTGGAAAAATAACACCCCCCTGGGGGTGTGCCCCAGTAGAATCATGGAGTTGCGGGATATCCCCCTTGGAGATCCATGAAAGCAAAAGAGTTAAAGGTACAATCTTGAGCCGCAAGGGGTTAGCGATTTGGGATTGCCACTGTTGGTTGCAATTCCCACCGTCGTCGTGCCGGTCACTGTCACGTTCACGGTGCCACTCTGCGATGCCAGTGTGCTTGCGTCGCCCAGGTAATGCGCACTGATGCCGTGCGTGCCAACCAACCACACTCAGCGCGTTCGTAGTTTTGCCAACCACACTCAGCGCGTTCGTAGTAATGTTCGCCGAACCGTTGGTTAGCTGGAGTGGCGTGCCCAAGGCAGTGGACCCTTCAAAGAGCTGCACCAGGCCGTTCAGGCACAATTCGACCGTGCGGCAAGTCTCTTGCCGCAGCTTATTTGACTTGAATCATTACTGTTATCTGGTGCTGAATCGCTCCCGAAGTGGCGCTCACGGTGATATTGTAGGTGCCCGGAGGCGTGCCGTTGGGCACTGGCGCTGACGCCGCTGAACCGCCGCATCCGCTCAACAGCAGCAGCAGCACAAAGAGAATCCCCGAAATCCCAGCTGCAAATTTCGCGTTCCGGCGCTTCCGCCTTGTGAGACACAATCCGGCAACAAGCAGGCTCGGGAACGATAGCCAGAGTGCGTAAATGCCGCGCAGGCGGTCGGAGCGGCGTTCCAGCCAGGCCGTGTTGGCGGTCGTCTGGACATCGATTTCGAAGCTGGTCGCACCGGCCGGTGCCGCGGTGCCATTCGGGAACACACATTGGGATTTTGTCGGTATCCCGTTGACGCAAGCGAACGTGATTGGGGCCTGGAATCCCGAGCTGATACTGATGTTTATTACCGCCTTCCCGCCGGCCTGCACCTGCACCGGTGTAGCAACCGCTGTGGAAGCGATCGTGAAGTCCGCTGCCGTGTTGGTCAGCGAGAAGCTGGCTGGCGTAGCCACCCCCGCGACTGTCGCCGTAACGGTGTAGCTGCCAGCCGTGGAATTGGCGGTAAACACTGGCGCAGTGGCCACCCCTTGCGCAGTAGTAGTCACGGTTGCTGTTGTCTGCCCCCCGGCAAAGGTACCGCTCGGGCCACTGGAAGGCGCGGTGAAGGTTACTGCCGCGTTGCTCACCGCATTGTTGCCCGCATCCTTCACCGTAGCCTGCAACTGGGTGGCGAAAGCGGTATTGATGACGGCGCTCTGTGAGCTGCCCGCTGTGGCCACAATCGAGGCTGCCGCGCTTGCGAGGTTGGTCAGAGAGAAGTTAGC
>DASQXC010000080.1:0-2650 GCA_035639935.1 Terriglobales bacterium | reverse complement strand
GATTTTGCCAAGGGTGGGGATTTTCAAGGTTGAGACCAAAACCCCCACCCGCTGCTCGCAACTCGGTACTCGGTACTCGGTACTTTTCAGCATGAACCTGTCACTTGAATCCATGGCGATCGAAATGCCGGCGGTGGCGGGGCATCCCAACCGGCAGGCGTTTCGCGGCGTGCTGACGCTGGTGGACGTTCCGAGTGCGCGGCCTCCGGCGGGAGCGCGCGGGCATCGCGTGCTGCTGTCGCGGGCGGCCGCGGAGCGGGCGCTGCCGTCGCTGTTGGGCATGGCGCTCGACTACACCATCGGCCTCGACGGCCACGACGCTCGTCGCAAGGTGGGAATTATCACCTCCGCTGAGATTGTGGGCGGCCGCCTGGAAGTCGCGGGATACATCTTCGCGCGCGATTTTCCGGAGCTGATGCAGGAATTGCGCGGCAACGCGCACGGGCTGGCGATGTCGTACGAGATCGCCGACGCCCACGTGGCCGACGTGCGCGCATGGATCTGGGTGCTCACCGAAGTGACCTTCACCGGCGCCGCCATTCTGCGCCGCGACAAGGCGGCCTACCCGGAAACGTGGATCGCGTTGGAAGCGAGTACCGAGTAGCGAGTACCGAGTGAACACCTCAAAGCGGGTGGGGATTTTTCAAAACTTAACACCCCCACCCTTGGCAAAAGAAGCCAAGGGTGGGGCACCCTCAAACTTAGGAGCTAAGCAACATGAACGAACAACTCACGCAACAACTCCTCGCCAGCGCCGAGCGGCTGGCGTCGGCGGCGGAATCGCTGCAGAAGGCGGTGGGCCGGCTGGACGCGCAGCAGCAGGCGCTCAACGTGCAAATCGACCGCATCGTCGCGGCCGTTGACGAGAGCGAAAACGATTCGCGCCGCCAGCTCGGCGCACGAGTGGCTGAACTGGAGCGCATCAACGCCGACCTTAAGGCGGATCTTGCTCGCCAATCGGCCGCGCGCAAAACGCTGCCCCCGCTGGTCACCGCCCTGCTCGCCAAGACCGGCATCGAGAGCCAGGAGAAACTCGATGTGGCCACGCTCGACAAGGCGCTGGCGCTGCTGACCGTGGATCAGCGCATCGCGGTCAAAGCGCAGATGGCCAGGGCGGGCATCATCGAGTAGTACGGAGCACTCAGCATTCAGCACGAACACTTTCGAAAGGACAACCAATGACAGCTTCATTCCTCGACATCCACGCGGCCGCGGACTATCTCGGTCCGGGCACGGTGGAGATCAACCGCTATCAGACCGAGATCACCGACATCGTGCGGCGGCGCGGCGCCTTCGGGCAGCGCATCCGCCAGGTGCCGGCGACCGGGCATCCCTCGCGCTTCTTCGAGCAGACGGCCATCGTCTCGCCCACGGCGGCGCAGGCGTTTGTGGACCCGCGCAACATCGTGGCCACGGTGGGCTCGCCCACGCGGGTGGAGCGCAGCGTGCCGCTCAAGGCGCTGGTCTCGCAGATCAACTACAACCTGTTCGACATCGAAGTGGGCGCGCAGCAGAGCCAGTTCGCCTTCCTGCAGGCCAAGGACCTGGCCGATGCGGTGGAGGGCCTGCTGCGTACCCACGACGTGGCGCTGTGGAACGGCAACGACACTTCCCTCTCGTCGCCTACGACCACGCAATACTACGGCGTCGCCGGGCAGATCACCGCCGGCGGCAATGTTGCCACCATCGCCACGACCGATTCGATCGTCGATGGGCTGAAGGCGAAGATCGCCGGCATGGTGGCCAATTCCTCCTACGAGGTGAGACCCACGGCCATCTACGCCAATCCCGTGCTGCTCGACCTGATTGACCGCGAACTGAAGCAGGACTTCAACGTCGTGCTCTCGATCGCTGAGGTGGCCGGCGGGCTGCGCGTGAAGACGCTCTCCACGCAGGCGGGCGAACTGCCGCTGATTCCGGAATGGGCGCTGAGCTACACCGGCACGCCAGGCAGCGGCACCGCGGTGCTGCCGGCCTACATCGTGAGCGAACCGCTGATCGAGTACCACTGGCTGAGCGACGCCAATCCGCGCGTCTTCCAGTTGGGCGCCACCGGATCGCTGGCCCACCAGATGGTGGTGGTGAAGTTCGGGGCGGTGGTGGTCAAGGCCGCATCGGCCGCCCATTACGCCGTCAACGTCCACAGGTAACGCATTTCATATTGTCATCCCGAGCGAAGCCTGGAGAACGCGGATGCGTTCTCCAGGCAAGTCGAGGGACCTTGCGTTTCGAAGCTACCACAAGGTCCCTCGACTCGCGCGCCAACAGCGGGCGCGCTCGCTCGGGATGACAATTCAACAATCCCCATACGCTGACAACCGGCAATTGACGACTCACATGATCTATCTCGACCCATCCGAATACGCTGCCTACGGGCTGGAGCAAACGGTATCGGGGGCATCTGGATCCACTGGCCACTGGCGACCGGCGACTTCAAGCTGCCGGAGAGAAGACTATGAAAAAACAGATTGCCCTAATTGCTGCCCTCATCGTTGCCGGTGTGATGGGCTATTCCTGGCTGCTGGCGCATGACGCCTGGCTGCGTTTCCGTGCCGAGAGCCAGCTCAAAGACCAGCAGATCGCGGACCGCGAGAAGCAAGCTGCGGCTTACCGCGAGAGCATCGAGCGACTGAAAAAGCAGACGCAGACC
>DASQXC010000079.1:0-6766 GCA_035639935.1 Terriglobales bacterium | reverse complement strand
CGCTTACCGCGCCGCTATCGCTGCTCGCCGGCAGCCTCGTTTTTTATGTGCAGGTCCGGCTGGGAAAAATAGATGCCCAGGCCGGCTTCGAGCCTAACCTGTTCCTGCGACACGTGGGATTGCCGGTAAGCGTGGCAGTGCTGGTGGTGACGTTCGTAGTCGCGCTGCGGCGACAAAAAGGAAGAGGCCACGGATCTACGCGGATATTCACGGATTTTGATCCGTGAATATCCGTGTAAATCTGTGGCCTGCTCTCTCCGAAGAATGACGAACCGACTGGCTACGGTGAAGGCGGCATTGATCGCGGTGGTGTTCGCGGCGCCGCTGGGCGCGATGTTGTTCGTCCCGCTGTGGTTCGTGCTGGCGTTTCTGAGCCGGTTGCTCACCGGCCAGATTCACCCGGCCACGTTCGTGCTCGCCGGTCTGGCAGCGGCGGTCTTCACGGTGTGGGTGTTTCGGCTGGCGTTTGGATATTTTCGGAAAGGATACGTTCGTTCCTCCAAACGCTTTTAGCATTTGGCTCTCGGCCAAAAGCTAGTAGCCAACAGCCAAGAGCCTGTCCTCACAACTTCAGCTCCGCCCGCGTACGCAGGATGTCCAGCAGGTGAGCGCGGGAAAGTATGCCTTCGAGGTGGCCTTCAGCGACTACGGGCAATTGGTTGATGTCCTCGCGAGCCATGGTTTCCAAGGCCTGCATGACGGGAGCCTCCGGCGATACAACTCGTAACTGGTCGACCGGACGCATGGCTTGCTCGACTGTGGTCAGCGGCCACATGCGGCGCTCTACGCGGCTGATCTCCTTGGGCGTGACCAGGCCCGCAAGATATCCGTTCTTCTGCACCACGAAACAGCGCTGCCCACTGCGCAGCAGGTGTTCATCCACCAGCGTTTGCAGGTTGGTGGTGGGATTGATGACAGCACAGTTGCGCTCCATCACATCGCGTACCTTCACGCCCCCTAGCGCGTGCATTATCTCCATCTGCACCCGGGTGGAGCGAGCGGCATCGAGCAGGAACCAGCCGATGAAGGCGATCCACAGACCGACAAAGCCCTGGCCGTGGAAGAAACGCCAGAGCCCGGCCAGAATGAACAGAAAGGCGAACACCTGGCCGACAGTAGAGGCGATCTGGGTGGCGCGCTCGATGCTGTGCGTCCCCCACCAAGCAGCGGCGCGCAGCACTCGTCCACCGTCCAGCGGGTAGGCGGGGATGAGGTTAAACAGCCCCAGCGTGAAGTTGATGAATCCCAACCAGACCAACATCTCCATAAGCGGCGAGCTGGCGGGCGACGATGGTCCGCTCCAGCCCGTGGCATAGGCCAACCCAAGGCAGACCAGACCCAACACAAAGCTGACCAGCGGCCCGGCAAGCGCCATCCAGAACTCGGTTTTGGCGTCGGGGCTCTCGCGCTCCATCTGCGACACGCCCCCCAGCGCGAACAACACGATGGACGGCACGCGAATACCGCGGCTCTGCGCGACTACGGAATGTCCCAGCTCGTGCAGCAGGATGCACACGAAGAACAAGATCGCGGTCAGAATGGCAGTGGCCCACACCACGCCCCGACTCCAATCGCGGTGCACCTGAGCGAACTGCTCTGACAAGGAGAATACGATCAGGATGGCGATGATGATCCAACTATAGTGCAGGCCGATGCGGATGCCGAACACCCGCCCGAGCTTCACCTGGGCTTGCATGGCTGACTATGTAGGATAACCGACCGCGCGCTTCGGTTTAGCTTTTTCTCACTCGTCCAGGGCCCGTGGCCAGAATCAAGTTACATCAGCAGTTCGCTGGTGCGCCGGCAGATAGGGTGCTGCATCTCCTGGAGCTCGTTCTTCACCAGATTCAGGCCATAGACGCAGCGTTCGAACTCCTGTGACAACCGCGCGAATAACGGCGCCACCTTGGCGTATTCGAAGAACTCGAACTTGGAAACGATGTAGTAACTCTCCTTGCCGGCCTTCATGAGATCAATAAAGTTCTCAAGTCGCGCCCTGCGCAGGCGAAAACGGTTGATGCTCTCAGGAAACATCCCGGTAAAGAACAGAGTGTAGTCGCCGATATGTTTGCGCACCTGGCGTTCGCGGTCGAAGGAGGGCGCATCGCCGTAAATGGGATTGGACTCGAGCAGCATTTCACCTACATCGTCCAGCGGACGACCTGAAGCATCGCGAATCTTGTACAGTTGCTCCACCTCGCAAAACTCGGTGAGCACGCTAGCCACGTATTCGCTGACTTCCTGGTTACGCAAGCCAATACCGTCGGAGAAATTCCGGCTCACCAGTTCCAGAAACAGTTGCTGCAATGGATGTGATTCCGGAATCATTTGGTCTTCGTCTCCGCCCCTTTGCCCCTGAAGCAGTCTTGCGCGTTAGATAACCCAGTTCTACTGTCCCATGCAAGCAACAAATGCATTGCCACCCGACCTTTAGTAACCACCCGAATGGAGGGTAACATCAACCCACCCGAGGTCAGAAGACACTAACTTAGAGTCCTGACAAGGGGCGCGTGGTTTTCGGCAAAAACCGTCGGGACCTGCTGATTGGCAGCCAACCTTTTCAGGGGCTGACAGGGAGCAAAGGACTAAAAATGAGCCGCCTGATTTCGCCCAAGTTGCCGGTCGCACCGGAGGCTTACCTAAGAGACTGCGCCTTGACTGACCGAACCGGAGATCAGCAGCAAGTCCGGACAACAGTTTTCGGCAGAGTGAAAGTAATCGTGGCTAGCGTCGCATTCAGCTTGACACCGTGTCGCGGCGGCAGATAATTAGCGCATCTCCCACGGAAGCAGCGAGAGAGAGCGATATGGGAATCCTCAACTTGTGCGAAGAACAACCGCCTACCGTACCCTTGGACGCAACAGTCGCTGATGCCATCCACGTCATGCTCGACCGGAGTGTGGGGGGCGTGGCCGTGGTAGACGGTGAGCGGCGTGTGGCCGGCATCTTCACCGAACGCGACGTGCTGCGCAAGCTGGCGCTTAGCGGGCTCGACCCGCATCAAATTCCAGTGCGGCAACTGATGACTACCCCTGTGGACATGGCGACCGTGGAGACCACTCCGGGCGAAGCCTTTGAAGAGATGGTGTCCCGCCATTACCGCCACCTGCCCATTATCGACAAGGATGGCCGGCTGCTGGGGCTGCTCTCCATTCGCCACCTGCTGCAATGGCGTCTGGACGAAGTGAGTCAGCAACTCGACTCCATGGAGCAGTACGTCACCAACGACGCGCCCGGCGGCTGAGCAAATCAAAAACACTGAGGACGCAGAGGAGAAGAGCAAAAACAGAGAGTGGTATTGAGCTCTGTTCCTCGGCGTCATCTGCGTTTTTCATTTCTTCCTGTGATGGCCTGTGCCATTTGGCGCCTGCTATAATCAGAAATTGTCCGCATGCAAAAGAAGCACTCAGTGCACTCCACCACCGTCCTTTCGGTGCGACGGGATGGCAAGGTGGTGATGGCAGGCGACGGGCAAGTCACGCTGGGGGAAGGCGTAGTCAAGCACAGCGCACGTAAGATCCGCCGGCTGTACCAAGACAAGATCCTGGCCGGGTTTGCAGGCTCGACGGCGGACGCTTTTGCCCTATTCGCGCGGTTTGAATCCAAACTGGAGCAGTATCACGGTAACCTCGGCCGTGCGGCGGTCGAGCTGGCCAAGGACTGGCGAACCGACAAAATGCTGCGGCAGCTCGAAGCCTTACTGCTGGTGGCGGACGCCAATCAGACTTTCCTCATCAGCGGCCGCGGCGATGTGATCGAACCGGACGACGCGGTAGCGGCCGTGGGTTCGGGGGGCCCGTATGCGCTGGCCGCCGCCGAAGCCTTGATCCAGCACACTGAGCTGCCGGCGCGCAAGATCGCTGAAGAAGCCATGCGCATCGCCGGCAAGATGTGCATCTACACCAACGAGAAGGTGACCATTGAGGAGCTGTAGATAGTCGTCAGTAGCCAGTTGCCAGTCGCCAGTAGCGTACAACTGGCGAATGACAACTGGCGACTGAGTTATGGCTATTCATTTACCGGCGACTGCGGAAGAAGAACAAATCGCGCTGGATGAGCTGACGCCGCGCGAGATTGTGGCGGAGCTCGACAAGTACGTAGTCGGACAAAAAGAGGCGAAGCGCGCGGTGGCAATAGCACTTCGCAACCGTATGCGCCGGCAGAAGCTGGCGCCCGACTTGGCGGAAGAGATCCTGCCCAAGAACATCATCATGATCGGGCCCACAGGCGTGGGGAAGACCGAGATCGCGCGCCGCTTGGCTAAGCTGGCCAACTCTCCCTTCTTGAAGATCGAGGCCTCGAAGTTTACCGAGGTGGGCTATGTAGGGCGGGACGTGGAGTCCATGATCCGCGACCTGGTGGAAGTGGCCATCGACATGGTGCGGCAGGAGAAGCTGGAAGACGTCGCCGACCGCGCCGAGCTCAACGCCGAGGAGCGACTGCTGGATATCCTGCTGCCAACGGTTCCGCAGCGCAGCTCTCCGGATGCCGGTGCCGCAGGTTTCGTGCTTGAAGGCGGCGATTCGCAGTCTCGCACGCGCGAGAAACTGCGGCAGCAGTTGCGCGAAGGCAAGCTGGACGACCGCCTGGTCGAGCTTGACGTGCGCGAGAAGTCATTTCCGGCGTTCGAGATCATCTCCAACCAGGGCGTGGAGGAGATGGACGTCAACATCAAGGACATGCTGCCCAACATCTTCGGCCAGCGCACCAAAAGACGGAAGATGAAGGTCGGTGAGGCGTTCGACTACCTGATCCAGGAAGAGGAGCAGCGGCTGATCGATACCGAGCAGGTGACGCGCATCGCGGTGCAGCGCGTCGAACAGTCAGGCATCATTTTTCTCGACGAGATCGACAAGATCGCCGGCCGCGAGAGCGGGCACGGGCCGGACGTTTCCCGCGAAGGCGTGCAGCGCGACATCCTGCCCATCGTCGAGGGCACGACGGTAAACACGCGCTATGGTATGGTGCGCACGGACCACGTACTGTTCATCGCCGCGGGGGCGTTCCATGTCTCTAAGCCCAGCGATCTCATCCCCGAACTGCAAGGCCGGTTCCCCATCCGGGTGGAGCTGCACTCGCTCACCATCGGTGACTTCATCAGGATTCTCACCGAGCCAAAATCGTCCCTGGTCAAACAGTACACGGCGTTGCTCGAGACCGAGGGCATCCGCCTGGAGTTTACCCGCGAAGCTCTGGAAGAGATCGCGAACTTCGCCTTTCGCGTGAATGAGGGCACAGAGAACATCGGCGCGCGCCGGCTGCATACCATCATGGAGCGCGTGCTGGACGAGATCAGTTTCGACGCCCCTGATATGCAGAGCAAAGAAGTGAACGTCGATGCCGATTACGTGCGGAAGATGCTGACTGACATCGTGAAGGATCAAGATTTGTCGCGGTACATCCTCTAAAGCGGTTCTTCTCCTCTATCCTGCGCTGTTTCGGATGCGCGGCTTCAGGCTGGGCATTATTAAATTGTTATCCCGAGGCAGCGCGAGGGACCCCGCTAAAGCGGGGGACCGGGCGCAAAGAGGGATCTCGGTTTTGCAGGTGAGAACCAAGGTCCTCGCGGCTAGCACCCAAGCGCGCCAAGGCCCACTCTTATTTTCCACACTTGCACCAAAAATTTGCGTTGCAATCCCTGATCTCTGGCCGTTAGGGTAGCTGTTATCTTGGCGTGCCGCTTCAGAAAATCTCAAGGTGCGGGAACGCAAGTTTATTCCCCCCCACTTCGCGACCTGCGGCACTCAAATCCGTGTACAGGGCTGCTATCTCCCGGGCATTGGTCCGGTCCGCCGGTCTCATGAGTAGAACGAATTTATGGCAAACCTACTGCCCGACCTCCCGGATCTCGGTATGGGCCGCGGCCCCAAGATTCTGGTGGTGGATGACGAGCCGCTCATCGCAGATTCGCTCACGCTGATTCTGAGCGACCACGGTTACGATGCTTTGGCCGCTTACGGTGGGCGGGATGCTCTGAATAAGGCAGAGACCTTCACTCCCGAATTGCTCCTCACCGATATCGTCATGCCTGACCTGGACGGCATTTAAGTTGCCGTGCGTTTAAGCGAGCGCTGCCCGGCTTGCAAAGTGCTCTTTATATCAGGCACGTGTTTGGCTTCGGAGCTACCCCTGGATGCTCAAGCGGTCTGCTTTGCATTCGGGTTTGCGGAGAAGCCAATGCATCCCCTCGAACTTCTCAGGCGGATTCGCACGCTCCTCTTTGGACATGCAGAGCCTAGCCCCAATGCAGTGGAGAAATAGCCGTGTCTCGTGAGCCGCTGAGCCATGATTTGATAGATCGTGAGTTTGTCAGCCGGGCCAGGCAGCAGGCGGCGCTGGCAGAACTCAGTCAGCGTGCGCTGGCGGGGCCTGACCTCGGTCGACTGTTCGATGATGCGGTCGGCCTGGTGGCGGAGACTCTACAGGTTAAGTTCTGCGAATTGCTGGAACTGCTGCCCGCCGGCGATGCATTCATCTTGCGTGCCGGTTGCGGATGGAAAGATGGTGCGGTCGGAAATGCGAAGGTTAGTGCGGGTCGCGACTCCCAGGCCGCTACACACTACTCACAAGGCGTCGCGTCATAGTGGACGATCTGCGTTCTGAGTCGCCGTTTACGCCTTCGCCCTTATTGCAGGACCACGGGGCCATCAGCGGAGTTACCGTGCTTGTCCCAGGACAGGACAAGGCGTTTGGCGTCTTGGGAGCACATAGCGGCAGGCTTCGCACCTTCAGCCATGACGAGATGACTTTTCTGCAAGCCGTCGCC
>DASQXC010000078.1:0-3333 GCA_035639935.1 Terriglobales bacterium | reverse complement strand
ACGATCAAAGCCAGGCGGAGAAGGCCGGGGGCCTTCAGCTTGTAATCCTCGATGATTGCCTCGAACGTGCACCGCTCATCGCGATGGTTCAGCTTCACGGCCGACAGCCTGGGTGCGTCGAAGGGTATGGCATGCTCACGTTCGGCAGTTTCCAGCAGCTTGCCTTCTTCCACAAACAGGAACTCTGCATCGGGATCAACGAAGCGGCGGATTAGCCAGGGGCATGCGACGCGATCCACCTTGATATCCTTGCGCGTGATCCACTTCATGGCGTCCTCCAGATCTCAGGCAACCGAGCAGTAAAGGCCCTCAATCAACTCCATGCCGCGCCGGAGTAATTCGTCATCTGAAACGCCCTGTTGCGCCCAACCTACAAGGACGCGGTCCAGGCCCAGACCCTCGGAGCGGCCAAACTTCTCATCCGCCAAATCGGCGTCGTGAATGATTTCGGCAATGGCTTCTACTTTGGGGTCGCGAATGGCAAATTCCTTACGCAACGTCTCGAACGTGCAATCGTCACCGCGGTGGCCGAAGCCGCTGCCCTGAAACATGTCAAAAGGCACGGCGTCGGGGTGCTGTCGAGGATCATTGGCAAACATGAATTGGGCATTCGGGTCAATGAAGCGGCGGATGAACCATGCGGATGAAACGCGATCAATACCTGGGCGGGGGCGCGTCACCCAACTCCGGTCCAGGTACTCTTTCCGTGTCCTGCCGCCCGAGGTGGGAATAGCTTTGCTCTGGCCAATCGAGTCAGCGCTCTCCAGCAAGGCTTCCGCCCGGCTACGGAGAGGGCTGTTGAAGAAATCGATTGCCACAATCTCCTGGAGTCGCCGCCGGAAACGCGCCACCGCACCGGGCTCATGCTTGACTTTCCTGGCTCGCTTCTTCAGATCCCCGATCAGTTCCTGGTAATCCCTGGACCGCGCCTCGATGAACTTCTCCTTCAATCTGTCAGGCGGCAGGTCGTCGATGGCACGGACCTCGGCTACCGAGGCCTGGCCCTTGTACTTGCGGATGGCGGCGGCAAGCCATTCGAATCGCTCCTGGTTCTCCGGGGTGTTGGGCAGAAGATATCCCGAAGTGCGCAACGGCAAGGCGCCATACTTCTTCAGCTTGCGCCACACTTCGACACGCTGGCTGGCCTGCTTGGCAGTAAGGCTGAACATCAGCAGCAGCCATGGGGCTTGTTGTTCAGTTGGGACCCCTATGCCCTTCATTCCAGCTGTCTACCTCCGGGGGCGGAAGTCTAGGCGCGACATGCATGGTATTATACATATTACAGAGAGTGTACATCCGTAACACTTGGCAATGGATAGGAGTCTGCATGAAGAACACGGCTAGGCTTACGTTTGTCCTCTGCGTGGTTTCCGCGTCGCTGGTGCTGCCCTTCCTGCTGGTCGCCCAAACCGGCGAGCGGGTATGGAGCTTTGATCGCGACACGCCAGGAAGGCCCCCGAGGGCTTCACCTCAGCGCTTACCGGAAATGCACAATCGGGCGGTGGGTGGTGATCAAGGAAGCCACAGCGCCGTCCCAACCCAATGTTCTCGCCCAAACCTCTGAAGACAACACCGACTACCGGTTCCCGATCGCCATCGCCGAAGACACCAACTACAACGACCTAGTGCTGAGTGTGAGATTCAAGGCCATCTCGGGAAAGGTGGAGAGCTACGCGAGAGCCCGGACTTTGCCGCCGAGTACCTGAGAGCAGCGCTGAAAGACCAGGACGAACCCCGCGTGCTCCTGGTAGCCCTGCGCCGGGTGGCTGAAGCCCGGGGGCGGTATTGCCAAAGTGGCCAAGGCTGCGGGCGTCGAGCGCGAGAGCCTCTACCGAGCACTGTCGACCCGCGGCAATCCTCGCCTGTCCACCCTGGTTGCCGTAACCAAGGCGTTGGGTTTGAAACTTACAGTTGAAGCCGGGCAATAAGCGGCGCCTCATCGGCGCCAACTTCGTATTCAGCTCTGGGGGTACCGGAGGCCCCTGGCCCTGCTTCTGGTGGTGCGGCGGCGAATCGCAGCCTGATCGCCTTCACCGCATGGTCGAGCTTCGCTCATGCAGCGGTTATGAGCCTACAGTCATTGCGCGATGTGAGCGACCGCGGGCATCTGCTGGGAGGCTCGGCGGCGTTCGTAATCATCGGTGTGGCGCTTGTCGCGCTCGCGCCAGCAAAGCAAACCACAGAGCGAGCCTCCGTGGCAGGCCTGTAGAGATCGCCATCACTTCAAGCGCGGGCTTTGCCGATGTGCGGCTTTCTCCGTTTGCTCGCGGTAGGCGATCTGGTTACATATTCCCACCGACGTCCGCCTTCCAATAGCGCGCGTAAACAACTAGCGCATGCCGATTATGTCGATAAAGTTCACTATGTTCACTAAGTTCACTGCACGCGGCCGAAATCCGGTGGTGGGAATCTGGAAACCGGAAATCTGGAAGCGGCTCCCAGCAGGACTCGGCAGGTTGCCTACCTTGGCGTCTCACAACGTGAGCATCGCGCATCGTCGGAGTAAACGTGGGCTCCACAATTTGTGCACTGCATGAAGCCCTTCTCTTCATGCAACTCGAAAACAGTCCGCAATCTCCGCCCTTCATGGTCCGTCATTAGGCCGTATTCCGAGCAAAGGTCGCAGGGCTGATCTACAAGTCCGGATTCGACGTCGATCGGAGGGAGAACATCGCTGCGATTCAGCCCCATGGCCTTAGCCTGCCTGTGAATCTTCCGCCCACACTCTAACGTCAACGCGATCCGGTACCCGTCTCCTCGACGCCGCGTGGAGAAACCCAGCGACTTGTTAAGAATATGGCCCACCATCTTGGGAGAATAACAGCCTGTTTCGCCGGTTTCGCGACGGGTGCGATTGATTTCGTCTGTCACATTGCGGACGTAGACATCGTAGGGCTGAACGTGGCAAAGCCGAAACAGCGCCAACATCACGACCCACTCCGGCTCGCTGAACCGGTCGACCTGCATATAGGGAACTTGGCATTCCAATGCTCCAGCCAACTGTTCCAGTAGTTCTTCGTTCCCCAATAGCGGTGCCGCCAAAGCCCGGGCGCTGTCCCGCAAGCGCGGAGGAAATTTCAGAAACGCGGGATGTTGTGAGGTGGCCACGCTTTGATAGTGCAGCAGCCGGAACATTTCCAGCACGGGTTGTAGTTCGTCAGTCAATTTTTCCTCTGCGTCCACATCCAGCTCTGGCGCATCCCGGTCAGACCGAGTCATCACGACATGAATCGTGCGGCTGGCTAGGGCAGCGTCCTCCAGGGGAACTCGCGAGGCGATCACCTTGGGTCCGAAATTTTCGAATGCCTTTCCGCTTAAGAGGACGCGTGAACC
>DASQXC010000077.1:0-3488 GCA_035639935.1 Terriglobales bacterium | reverse complement strand
GTTGAGCGGCCCAGTGGTCGCCAACATAATTGTCTACCACCTGACGATGCAGCACAGCGGTGCACAGCTGGCGGTTCTGGCCACCATATGTTGGGTGATTCTGTTCTGGCATTACCGTGCTTCGTTTGCGCCGCTGTGGGTGCAATAAGCCTAGCTTTGCTCAGCACCTTACTCGGATCTTGTGGCTGTGCCCGCTTGCGTACAAACAGCAAAGTGCTTCGGCCAATCGGTTCAGCGCCCGGATGCCATTTCTGCCCCTTTGCTGGAGACGAAGATCGCTATCGAGTTCCGGACACAACTTCGTGTCCCAGGCCCCAAAACTCGAAACATCGCGCGGGCTGCGACCGCGTACTTCGCGAATCCGCCGGGTCCAGGCAAGTTTTTCCCCAGTTCGAGCTTGTATACCATAAGGCCTTCACACACAGCGATCCGCGCTACAGATACGCAAGCGAAGTCAGGCATCTTGCAGCAGGGTCGTTGAGGATCTGGCAGCTGAAAGCAAGTGGCGTTCCCGAATTCGGGGTGAAACTTCAGGGTGCTTGGACGGGCACGGCTCCGCCCGGAAGCAGGTGCCTACGGTTGCGTCGCAACCGGCGACGGTTGGAAGATAAGGAAGTAGTCAACGCCGTCAGGCTTCACGAAGTCATAATCGCCGACCAGCGTGAAGCCCGCCCTACGGGCTTCTTCTATGACAACCCCGCGATCCACCCCATGATCGTCGCCTTTGCCGTAACGATCAATGATCCCGAGCCGGGCGCCGGCATGCATGGCCGCAAGTACGTGCCTCAATAGAACAATGGGCTCGGCAATCTCGTGGTAGGTCTTCATTAGAAACGCCGCATCCAGGCTGTTGGGCGGAAGCAGAGGGTCATCGCTCTTGCCCAGGATGGCCTGAACATTCGCCAGCCTCTCCTTCTGCACGCGATTGCGGATGTAGTCCAAGTAAGACGCATTGATATCTTCAGCATAAACACGGCCCGTGCTGCCGACGCGACGTGCCGCGCGAACCGAGAACCAGCCTGATCCCGCACCGATGTCCGCCACCACCGACCCAGTTTGTATGTGCAACAGATCCATCACGCGATCGATCTGGAGCTTTTTGTCGCGCTCTGGGTCTTCGAAGATCGCCAGATCGCCCGTGTAAGGCTGGCTGGTCGGGCGATGAATGCGATCCTTGTCTTGTGTCGCGCTTTGCGCCCGAGCCGCTTGGGGCGGGGGCGGCGCGGATGATACGTTCGTCCGTAGACGCGTTGCGACCGCAATGAGGCCAGCCAACAAGACGATCAGCAGAAGTCTTCGGAATGAGTTACCGCGCGCCAAGATAGATTTCCCAATTTCCTGCAGCTGTCCCAGCTTGAGCTAGCTTGCCAGCATGCACAAACACGCAATCCATCGGGCAAGTGGAAGCATGCCGTGAAAAGCAGAGCAAAGGAATTGCCCCGACAACCGGCGCGATCGCTGTATAGCTGGCGGTTCGTACTATGCTAGCAAATCGCGTGGTGTCGCTCCTATTCCCAACCCGTTCTCACAAAGTGCTTCCGCCGACGCCGGGAGGGTTCGATAGCGTGTTGGAATTCGCACCTGGAAGTGTGAGCCTGCGAGTTGATGGCCTTCCCCCGCCTGCTTTGGATAAAGTGGGAACTGCTCTTTCAGCACCTTATCCTGACCGGGTATTGGGACTCGGTCAGGGCCTAAATGGGATATGGCTGGGCCCGCCGGGGGTGATGCTGGAAACTCGTCGCAACCGTGTCCGAGCCGCCGGCCGCACTCTGATTGCGTGGCGGAGCCCGCTTGAAGGAATGTAGAGTTTCGGGGGTGCACCCCTGCGCGCATGCATCATCTATTATTGGGAGAAAATAATGTCCGGGATACCTGAAGGGTCGACCGGCGGTAAGCGTTGATCTTACCTGACCGATCCTAATACTTTTAGCCTGGAGCGCTTCGTTGGATGTTCATCTGATAGACGGCACCTATGAGTTGTTCCGGCACTACTACGCGTTGCCCTCCTCCCGCGACCAGGACGGACGTGAGGTCGCGGCCGTCAGAGGCGTCCTTGCGTCGCTGCTCGGGATGATCAAAGGGGGCGCCACACACGTCGCGGTCGCGACCGATCACGTAATCGAGTCATTCCGCAACGAATTGTGGTCTGGCTATAAGAGCGGCGACGGCATCGAACCCGACCTGCTGGCACAGTTCCCGCTGCTCGAAGAGGTCCTCTCCGCTGCGGGTGTTCCCGTATGGCCGATGGTGGAATTCGAGGCCGACGACGCCCTGGCTGCTGCCGCGCTTGCGGCGGCCACGGACAAGCGTGTTGTGCGTGTGATCATCTGCAGCCCCGACAAGGATCTTGCCCAGTGTGTCTGTGGCTCGCGCATCGTGCAATTGAATCGGCGGACGCGCGTGACTCTGGACGAGGCCGCCATTGTGGAGAAATTTGGGGTCGCGCCGGCATCGATACCGGATTATCTTGCCCTGGTAGGCGATGCGGCGGACGGCTATCCGGGCCTGTTTGGGTGGGGTGCGAAATCCTCGGCTGCGGTGCTGGCCAAATTTCTCCATCTTGAATCTATCCCCAAGGACTGCGGCGAATGGCACGTGAACGTCGCCAATCTGAGAGCGCTGGCAGACACGCTTTGCCGCGAGTGGGATAGCGCCATCCTCTTTCGAAGACTCGCCACCCTTCGGACCGACATCAGTCTTTTCGAGGATGTGGATCAACTGAAATGGAGCGGTCCTCGACCTGCTTTTGACGAGCTGGCTGCCCGATTGGAGCGGGCACGGACTGAGAACCGGCGACGAACGGCACGGCGCTCGTTGAACCCGCCCGTTGTTCGACCCGGAGCACAACCTTAGTGGGTGTAAATAAATAAAGGAACCAAGGATCTCGGCTTAACGCTTGCGTCGGGGCTTGATGATATAGTTCCATTCGCCGTGAAATCCTATTCCGATGACCTGTTTCATCTCCTCTGCCGTCACCTTGCGGCCGGTAGGATACTTGCGGCGATCCAGTCGGCAGGTCACGGTCAGACCTTTCGCTGTCGTGGTCTCTGGCGATGAGATTCACGATCGTTTCGTAGTCGCGCAACGGCTCACACATGCACGCCCATGTAGCTCCCATATTGGGCGGTGTAGTTGCCAGTCTGAACTTGCACCTCCTCAACCGCATCCACGTTGGGCTGAACGTTTGTCACGGTGATGAGGTTATTCATGATGGTGATGCCATCGAGCGTGAGGCTATTCGTAATCTCGCGCTGACCCGCTCCGATGAAATCTTCACCCGGAGGAACGCCGGTTTGAGTAGATGGGGTCCAACGATGACGTCTGAGGTTGTGGCCGCGAGTTTGAGCGCGTCACGTCCGTTCAATGGAAGGTCTACTACTTCTGGGCATTCGACGAGTGATCGACCTCGATCTCAAAGACGGAGCGCTTGCCGAAGTATCCGAGCCGGAATTGCGCGCTCGCTTTGCTGCTATTTTCCGCGCGCTAGC